>JAKLIS010000043.1 GCA_022709485.1 Elusimicrobiota bacterium
TAACGGCAAAGAAAACCATCCTGTTCATGAAGGTGACTCCGGCGCGACTTCCTTTCGCTCCAAAATCAGAACCTCCCGAAAGGAAGAAAACTGAGGGAGAGGTTTAACCTCCGCTGTTTTAAAATAACCATCCTTGGAAATAAAAACGCCAGAAACGGTCCCGATAGGAATATTGGGCGGAAACACCCCTCCGAGGCCGGCCGTTACAATCAAATCGCCTTCGGTTACTTGCGATTCCGACGGGAGAAAGTGGAGCACCAGGCCGGGCCGGTTATGACCCTGGAGAAGCGCGAAATCTCCCCGCCCAACAATCGAAACAGAAACCGCCGAAAGGGCATCGGTTAAAAGGAGAACTTTGCTTTCATTTGCTGATATTTCTTTTATCCGGCCCACGAGGACGGGATTTTCAGGCATCCCCGTCAAAACCGCCGCCGACATGACGACGCCCTGCTTTTCGCCTTTGTCTAAGACGACGGTTTGAAACCAATCCCGCATATCCCGCGCGATGACTTCCGCGGCGATCCCTTTACTGAAATCTTTTTGTTTTAAATCCAAAAGCCCCCGGAGGCGGATATTTTCATCCGCCAGCGTGTTTCGTTCCATCTCAATCTGAGATAAACGGGTGTTTTCTCGCTTAAGGATAAAATTCTCTCCGTCAACGCTGAACAGACGAAAAATCTGGCCTTTAAGGGATTCTAGATGGTTAAAGAAACGGCCCGAATAAACGACCTCTGGTGAGATGACATACCAAGAAATGGCTTTGATGCCCAAAATGTAAGAATCCACTTTCGAGCTCATGGCGGTGAAAGAGAGTATCGAGAAGGCCAAGAGAATAAACCCGGCCCTTCGGCGGGAAAGAAATTCCAAGGAAATCATTTGGATTCTCCGGCCGCTTCAAGATCCGCAAGGAAGAATGGATTTTGAGAGAAAAAATTACCGGCGGCTGAAAACAGGCTCCGAGAGAGCCCCACGAGAGAGGAATTGATAAAAATCTGTTCCACAGGATAACCCCATTTTAAAATCTGAAGGCGTAATTGCCTTTGAAAAACTATGAGAGAAAATAAAAGTCTGCATAAAAAATCCTTTAACTCACCGAGGAGGATAACAATATCCGCTGTTTTTTAATGTTATCCAGTTCCTCAAGGTAACGGCCGCAGCCAATGGTGACAGCCGTTAATGGATCAGGAGCAATATGAACGGGAAGGTCCGTTTCTTGGGCCAACAAGTCCGGAAATCCTCGAAGAAGAGCGCCTCCTCCGGCCATCATGATGCCTCTGTCCACCAAATCTGCCGCAAGCTCCGGGGGTGTTTCTTCCAAAGCCTCTTTCACGGTATCAACTATCAATTTCACGGGTTCTGATAAAGCTTGCCGAATCTCCTCACTGGTGACGGTGATGGTTCTTGGAAGCCCCGTCACTTGATCACGGCCTTTTACTTCAAGCGTTTCTTCTTCGGGAAGCGGAAATACGCTTCCAATTTTCATTTTGACCGTTTCGGAGGTTGATTCTCCGACAACCAAATTATATTTCCGGCGGAAGTACTGGATGATGGCCTCATCCATTTCGTCCCCGGCCACGTCGATTGACTTTGAGACCACCATTCCTGAAAGGGAAATCACGGCCACTTCAGTTGTACCACCGCCGATATCCACAATCATATTTCCATGCGGTTCTGAGATTGGAAGATCCGCTCCGATAGCGGCGGCCATGGGCTCATCCAATAATTCAATTTGGCGGGCGCCGGCTTGTTGGGCGGCCTCGCGAACGGCCCGTTTCTCGACTTCGGTAATCCCTGAGGGAATCCCAATCACAATTCGAGGATGAAGAAGGCTGCGCCGGTTATGAACCTTGCGAATAAAATATTTGATCATCGCTTGAGTCACTTCAAAATCAGCGATGACTCCATTTCGTAGGGGGCGAACCGCTTGGATATTGGCAGGCGTTTTTCCCAGCATTCGTTTGGCTTCCGCGCCAAAGGCGAGGACTTCGCGGGTGGTTCTATCGATAGCCACCACGCTGGGCTCACGAAGGACGATACCCTGTCCTTTGACATAAACCAGGGTATTGGCGGTACCTAGATCAATGCCCATATCATTCGAAAAAAGACCTAAAAGAAAATTAAACATGGGAAAACCCTTCTACTTTTTTTCGGCCATTCTCGCTTAATTGAATTACTTACGCAATTAACTTGACCAATGCCATGGGGGCGTTATCTCCTTGGCGATTCTGAAGCCGGTAAACTTGCGTATATCCCCCCACGCGGCTTTGATATCGAGTTGCCAACACATCAAAAAGCTTTGAAAGAACTTCCGCGTCTTTAATATCCCGGGCCACCGAACGCCGAGCGCTTAAATCACCTTTCTTAGAAACAGAAATTAGATGATCTGTCATGCGCGCGCATTCCTTGGCTTTGGCAAAGGTCGTTTGAATTTGTTCGTGCCGGATAAGAGCGGTAGACAAACTCCGGAGGAGAGCGATTCTCGCCCCGGTTTTCCGTCCTAATTTCCGGCCTGGTCCTGTCTGCGACATTTTATTTTACTCCCGCGGGAGCTGCCGCCGGCTGGCCGGATGAACGGCCCAAAGACAACCCCAATTCCTTTAATCTCTCTTTAATTTCTTCGAGAGATTTCTTTCCGAAATTCTTATATGAAAGAAGTTCTTCTTCTGATTTGCTCACCAAGTCGCCGATAATTTTGATTTTCGCGACTTTTAGACAGTTGGACGCGCGAACCGAAAGTTCGATGATATCCACCGGCTGAGATAAAAGTTCTTCCAATTTGGCGGACTCCTCGGTTTCCACCTTGGCCGCGATTGGCGCCACTTCTTCTTCATCAAACGTTATGAAGATATTGAGTGAATCCTTTAAAATCTTGGCGGAATAGGCCAAGGCATCTCCCGGAGTCACGCTGCCGTCGGTCCAAATTTCAACAATAAGTTTGTCGTAGTCCGTCATTTGGCCCACGCGCGCGTTTTCAACTTCATAATGGACTTTGGTGACCGGAGAAAAAAGAGCGTCCAATGGAATGGTTCCCAACGGTTGGCCGTCTTTTTTAAGACGCTCGGCCGGGACATATCCGCGGCCTTTCGAAATTTCCATTTCGAGCTCAAGCTCTGATCCGTCATCCAAGGTGGCGACGACCAAATCCGGATTCAAAATTTCAACTTGGTTATTGGGTTCGATATCTCTGGCGAACACTTCGCCTTGCCGGTTCACTTTGAGACGAAGGGTTTCCGGCCCCGCGCTATAAAGTTTGACCCGAAGTTTTTTCAAGTTTAAGAGAATATGAATCACATCTTCCCGGACCCCTTTGAGACTCGAAAATTCATGCATGGCGCCTTTCACGCGGACAGCCGTGACAGCCGCTCCTTCCAACGAAGAAAGAAGAATTCTCCGAAGTGAATTTCCAATGGTATGCCCATAACCTTTTTCGAAAGGCTCGGCAATAAAACGACCGTATGTATTTGTGAGAGTGGGCTGATCGGTATCTAAGCGCTGAGGTAATATTAATCCTTGAGTAATCATTTGAATCGCTCCTATTTGTGTTTGATTTATATTTTTCATCATTCCCGAATGTCTCAAGCGGGAATGACGTTCGATTATTTTGAGTATAGCTCGATGATGTATTGCTCGTTGACTGGGAAAGACATCTCTTCGCGTTTGGGAGCAAAGCGGACTTTTCCCTCTAGCTTAATATCGCCAAGATCAACTGGAAGATCTTTTGAACGGCCTAGAGTATCAATCAACTGGGGATTTAGCTCAAGCCATCCCGGCACTTCCCGCGAAATTCGGTTGGACATGGCCCGCTGAACTGACAAAGAACTTTTCAACTTGTCGGACAGGGTTATCACATCTCCCACTTCAACAATGAAAGAGCTGATGTCGACCCGCTTTCCATTCACTTTAACATGTCCATGCGAAACCAACTGGCGCGCGCCGTTAATGGAAGAAGAAAATCCAAGTCTCCGCACGACATTGTCGAGTCTGGTTTCTAAAAGGCGAAGAAGATTTTCCCCCGCTTTTCCATGGGCATGCCGCGCCTGTTCGAAAAATCGGAAAAATTGACTTTCCAACATACCAGCCATTTTTTTGGCTTTCTGTTTTTCCCGAAGCCTTTTTCCGTATTCCGTCATTTTGGATCGCATTCGGCCATGTTGGCCCGGTGGAAATACGCCCGACGGTTTATCGATAGGACATTTGGCGTAACACCTCTCTCCTTTCAAGAAAAGCTTGGTGGTCTCGCGACGGCACCTTTTGCAAACTGGTCCAATATATCTTCCCATTAGACTCTCCTCGGTTTTGGGGGCCGGCATCCATTGTGAGGAATGGGCGTGACGTCCCGAATCAAATTGATGTTAAACCCGCAGTTTTGGAGAGCGCGGATGGCTGTTTCCCGGCCGGAACCCGGTCCTTTCACGAACACAGCCAATGATCTCACTCCGAATTCCCGCGCCTTATTTCCCGCTTTTTCAGCGGTCATTTGAGCCGCAAAGGGCGTCCCTTTTTTGGTCCCTTTAAAACCGGCGCTTCCTGCGGTGGCCCAACATAATACCCCGCCATGGCTATCGGTGATGGTGACAATTGTGTTGTTAAACGAACACTGAATATAAGCCCGGGCTTCCGTGACATCCCGAACAATCTTCTTTTTTTTGGCCGGCTTTGCTGCTTCATCCGGTTTTTGTTTGTTCTCATTTTCTGCCATAAATTGTTTCGCTCCTTAAATTATTCTGCTTCCGCTTTAGATGAACCCACTGTCCGACGGCGACCTCGACGGGTCCTGGCGTTCGACTTCGTTCTTTGACCGTGCACGGGGAGATTTCTCCGATGGCGGTATCCCCGATATGAGTTGATTTCGATTAGGCGCCGGATATTCTGCTGAATTTCCCGCCGCAAATCGCCTTCCACTCTGAAATTTCGCGACACCTCTGTGTTTATTTTTGAAATATCCGATTCGGTCAGATCTTTTACGCGAATGTTTCCATCCACTCCGACCGTCTCTAGAATCCGGCGGGCTGCCGCGGGTCCAACGCCGTAAACATAACGAAGTCCAATCTCGACCTTTTTGGATTTGGGTAAATCAACTCCTGCAATACGTGCCACAATTCCTCCCGTTTCTATTATTTTTCACATTATCGACAAGGCCATGATGTCGCATGGTCCCGTTTCTATTATTTTTCACATTATCGACGGGGCCATGATGTCGCATGGTCCCGTTTCTATTATTTTTCACATTATCGACGGGACCGTTCCGTAACACGGTCCTTAACCCTGCCGCTGTTTGTGGCGGGTATTGGTGCAAACGACATACAGATATCCATGTCGCTTCACAATTTTGCATTTGTTACAAATCTTTTTTACTGACGCTCTCACTCTCATTTCTATCTCCCGTTTCTATAATTTTTCAGATTATCGACGGGGCCATGTTTTCGCATGGCCCAAATTTATTTTTCACGGTAAACAATTCGGCCTCTGGTTAAATCATAAGGTGATAATTCCACTCTCACCTTGTCTCCCGGCAAAATTTTAATGTAATGCATTCTCATTTTGCCTGAAATGTGGGCCAAAACTTTATGGCCTCCTTCCATTTCCACTCTAAACATCGCGTTCGGAAGGGACTCCAATATCCTTCCTTCCATTTCAATTTTTTCTTCTTTTACCATACCTTCCTTTTTTCAGTGCCTGGTGCCTAGTTCCTTGTGCCTGGTCAAAAATTTGTTTTCTTCACTTGGCACTAGGAACTTGGAACTAAGCACTGTCTTTATATTGCTGTCAAAACCACCGGCCCTGATTTAGTCACGGCCACCGTATGCTCAAAATGAGCCGCCAATGATCCATCTTTCGTCACGACGGTCCAACCGTCATCTAAAACTTTCACCGCATAATTCCCAGCGGTCACCATGGGCTCAATCGCAAGAACCAAGCCCAAGTCAAATCGAATTCCAGTCCCTTTCGTGCCATAATTGGGCACCGCCGGCGCTTCATGCATGTTCCGCCCAATTCCGTGGCCCACAAACTCTCTGACTACGCCAAATCCTCTGGGCTCAACCACGCTCTGTACACACGCCCCAATATCCCCCAGGCGATTCCCTTCGCGCATGAGCAGAATGGCCTCGTCTAATGACTTCTTCGTGTAAAAGATCAATTCTTTTGCTTTTTCGGAAATTTCACCAACGGCGTACGTGGCGGCTGTGTCTCCGACAAACCCATCGAGTGTCGCGCCCAAATCAATGCTAATAATGTCGCCGTCTTTAAGCTTTCTTTTCCCCGGAATCCCGTGCACGACTTCTTCATTAAGGGAAGCGCAGATGCTGGCCGGATATCCTCGATAACCCAAAAAAGTAGGTTTGGCGCCGGCTTGACGAATAAATCTTTCCGCGGCTTTATCTAAATCTTTTGTTGTGATCCCCGGCGCTACTAACTTTTGAACTTCCATGAGTGCCAGGCCCGCCACGCGGCCGGCGTTTCTCATAAGCTCAAGCTCTCTGGGGGACTTTAACTCAATCGGGTCTTTTTTCGACTCTGGATTATGCATCCCCGCCCGATTCTCCTAAAGGGGAGGCAACCCAAGGGCTTTGAGTTGAAACAAAACGTCTAGGAATACCTGACTAATGGGGTTAGACGCGTCAACAGAAACAAAATTATTTCGGCCTTGATAATAATCCAAAATGGGAGCCGTCTGCGCGTCGTAAACCAAAAGTCTCTCTTTAACCACTTCTTCCGTGTCATCGGCTCTTTGGATTAAAGGCCCGTCACATTTGTCGCAGACCCCTTTTCGTTTCGGCGGCCGCGTCACAAGATTGAAAACTTCCTTACAAGCGGGGCATGACCGCCGAGCCGAAAGCCGTTTAATCAATTCGTCCGCGGCCACAGCGAAATTAATAATGGCGTCGATTCTGATTTTTTCTTTTTCAGAGAACCGGTCCAAATCTTTCGCCTGATCGACAGTCCGAGGATATCCGTCTAATAAAAAGGGCTTTTTCGCCGCGATACTCCTTAATTTTTCAAAGACCACCGCCGACACCAACTCATCGGGCACCAGTTTCCCCTGCTCAACAAAACCTTTTATCTCTTTACCGAGTTCCGTCTGCCCTTTAATGGCTTCACGGAAAACATCTCCAGTGGAGAGATGCGCCAACTTAAATTTTTCAACCAGCTTTTGAGCTTGCGTTCCTTTTCCGGACCCCGGAGGACCTAAAAAAACCAGGTTCATACTACGCCGTGTACCAGCGGCCCCGGCCGCGTCCTTCAACGCGACCCGTTTTTGAAAAGCCTTCGTAATGCCTCATGATTAAATGTGATTCCAGCTGAGACATGGTGTCCAAGGCGACGCCGACCACAATTAGGGCCGCCGTGCCGCCGAAATAAAAAGGGACATTCAATTGCGCCCGCATGAGGGTCGGCATGACCGCCAACAGAGCCACCGAAACGGCTCCGCCTAAGGTAATTCTTTCCATCACTTTTTCGAGATAAAGAGCGGTTTGATCTCCCGGACGAATGCCGGGAATAAATCCGCCCCACTTTTTCAAATTTTCCGCGATATCTTTCGGGTTAAAAGACACGGAGTTATAAAAATAACAAAAGAAAATAATAAGCCCCGCGTATAGCGCATTGTACCACCAGCTCGAAGGGTTCAAAAGTTGATTAATCATCGACCCCCACTCGGACTGCGGAGCAAATGACGCGATGGTGGTTGGGAATTGCAAAATTGAAATCGCAAAAATCACCGCGATAACGCCCGACTGATCCACTTTGAGAGGCAAAAACGTGCTTTGCCCCCCCATCATTTTCCTTCCCACCACTCGCTTCGCATATTGAACGGGGATTTTCCTCTGGCCGGTTTCAAGCCACACCACAAGCCCGACGATAACCAAAACGAATAAAAGAAGCGCGATGGCTCCAAAGGGACTTCTCTGCTGCAAACTGAAAACTTCTCTTATAACGCTCGCCACCGCCGCCGGGATTCTATCGACGATGCCCGCGAAAATAATTAGTGAAATCCCGTTTCCAATTCCAAATTCTGTGATTTGTTCTCCCAACCACATGACAAAAATCGTTCCGGCCACCAAGGTAATCATGGTCACCATGGTAAACCCCAGTCCGGGATTGTCCACCACGTTGATTCCATTTTGTAGGGGAATCCTTGAAATTAATTGCGTCAATCCAAACGACTGGATAATGGCCAATAAAACCGTGAAATACCGCGTAATCTGGTTCAGCCGTTTCCGCCCTGTTTCCCCTTCCTTCGCCAAGTGATCCAAGTAAGGAATCACGTGCGCCCCTTGCAGCAGACTCATAATAATCGAAGCGTTAATGTAGGGCATGATCCCCATGGAAAATATGGCAAACCGCATGAGGGCGCCGCCGGTGAAAATATCTAAAAAACCCAATATGGTATTGGCCTGGGCCTTAAAGAAAAAGTTTAAGGCTTCCGCGTTGACACCGGGAACAGGGACCGTCACGCCCACCCGATAGACGGCGATGATTCCTAAAGTGAGCAAAATCCGCTTTCGAAGGTCTTTAATTTTGAAAAGATCTAAGGCAGATTGAAGCATACGTTAGATATTATTCCTCAATTACTTGGCAATTTCCGCCGGCCGCCTTGATGGCCGCCTCAGCG
>JAKLIS010000430.1 GCA_022709485.1 Elusimicrobiota bacterium
CGAATTCTTTAGCGGGATTTCTATTCACCCCTTGACGGGGGACTCCTAATGGGTGACCCCTTCTTCTTTCGGAACCTCTTTCCTGCCTTGTTGGTTGAATTATGCGGAGAGACTTCAATAGGAGGTTACAATGAAAAATAAATTTCTTTTGGGATTTGTGGTCGCTCTTTGGATAACGGCGCCCATTTCGGCTGAAACAGCGCGCGCAAGAATTGCTGGAACTGGAGTTGATTCCCCGCTTCTGGGTCAAGTTTTGCTCAGGGATACTACAAGCGGATTAAGAATTGACGCGGAATTCGTACAAGTCCCGCCCGGCCCACACGGATTTCATATTCATGAATTTGGAAGCTGCGAAGATGCCGGAAAAGCCGCCGGAGGCCACTACAATCCCTCTCACCATCCCCATGGCCACGCGATAACTGACGGAGTGGTCAAAACCCATGCGGGAGATTTTGGCAATGTTGTCATCGATTCCGAAGGACACGGATTTTTTACCGCGGAAATTCCTGGCCTTTCATTAGGGAAAGGAGATTTCAATGTCGCCGGACGATCCTTTATTATTCATGAGCGAGCCGACGACTTCAGCCAACCCCTGGGGAACGCGGGGAATCGAATTGGATGCGGCCCTATCCTCATCACAAAAGACTAAATCCAGTAAAATATTCATATGAAAAAATCCCTGGGCGCTAAAATCCTCATCGTCCCATCTCCCGTTTGGTGTGTGGGAACTTACAATGAGGACGGGTCCCCGAATGTTATGACCGCCTCTTGGGCGGGCGTTTGTTGCAGCGAGCCGCCGTGTGTGGCTATTTCTCTTCGAAGGGCGACCCAAACCTTTCAAAACCTGATGCGGACTAAGGCGTTTACTTTAAGCGTTCCTTCAAATCAATTCGCCAAAGAAGCCGATTACTTTGGCATGGTTTCCGGAAGAAAAAAAGACAAATTCAAGGAAACAAAGCTCATGGCAGTGCCGGGGGAATTGGTGAAAGCCCCATTTGTCGGAGAGTTTTCTCTGGTGGCGGAGTGCCGCGTCGTCCATACCTTTGAGTTGGGATTGCACACTCAATTTGTCGGCGAAATCTTGGACGTCAAAGCCGATGAAGACATCCTCTCGAAAGACGGCCTGCCGGATATGGAAAAACTGGCTCCCTTTCTTTATTCTGCCGTGGACCAAGAATATTATTTCACCGGATCCAAACTTGGGGGCGCTTTCGACATCGGCACCACCCGCCCAGAGAATAAACCCCCGACCTTTTAACTGGCTGAAAACTTCACGTTAACCCCGCCCCAAAACGTTCTGCCTGGTTGAGGATTCAAGAAAGTCCCGAAGGAAAAAGATTCGGCATATCTTTTGCCGGTGATATTGTTTACCCCCGCAAAAAATTCCATAAGATAAATCTTTTTTGACAAGCGAACATTCCAAAGAGTGTGTGAAGGAATAACCCCGCCCGTCTCCCCGTCATTCTGAAATTGTTTGGAGACAAATTGGACAATGTTGTGGATTTGCCAATCATGTCCGCTTTTCCATCCCAGAAT
>JAKLIS010000431.1 GCA_022709485.1 Elusimicrobiota bacterium
TTGCGGCGCGGGGGGAACTCCGCCTCACGGTCCCCGCCATGGTTTTGGTTTTTACCGGCCTTTATGTGGCCTTTGCCATCAAAGTTCCGGCTTTTCCTTTTCACACGTGGCTTCCTTTGGCCCATGTGGAAGCGCCCACGCCGGTGAGCGTTATACTGGCGGGAGTTTTACTAAAGATGGGGATCTACGGTTTTTTGCGAATCTCGTATCCTATCCTCCCCGAAGCCACCAAAATGCTCATCCCGGTTCTGGCGGTCATCGCCGCCATCAACATTATTTATGGAGCCCTCTGCGCGATGGCTCAAAAAGACATGAAACGAATGGTGGCCTATTCGTCCATTAACCACATGGGATACTGCCTTTTGGGAATGTGCGCCATATTCGGAAATCCCAACGCCGCCAGCGCCGGATTATCCGGAGCCGTTCTTCAAATGATTACGCACGGGGTCATCACCGGGGCACTCTTTTTGATTGTGGGCGTCATCTATGATCGAGCCCACACGCGCGACATCAACGCTTTCGGCGGTTTGGCCTCCAAAATTCCTGTCTTTGCGGGAATTATGATTGTCCAGGTTTTGGCGTCATTGGGGCTTCCCGGTTTGGCCGGGTTTATATCGGAATTTTTATGTTTCTTGGGCGCCTTTGGAGGAAATTATGACGGAAACAATATTAGTATTATGGCGGGGATTTCCATTCTCGGCATTGTGATCACCGCGGCTTTTTTCCTTCGCATGATCAAATTGGTGCTGTTGGGTGAATATAACTTGAAGTGGGAAGGACAAATGCCGGATTTGACTCCCCGGGAAATGGTGACATTGGTTCCGCTGGTGGTTATAACGGTGGTCTTGGGGATTTATCCTTCGCTCGCTTTGGATATGATGAATACAACGGTGAGCGGATTAATTCAATTGGTGACCTTGAAACAATTTTAAAAAGGATTATTGACGAAAAGTGAAAAACCTCATTCTTCTTTTGCCTGAAATGCTCGTGGCCCTCTGGGCGGTATTTATTTTGTTCGGGGGGATATTTTATCCTCACGGCCGGAAAAATTTTATTTTTATCTCGGCGGCGGGATTGGCGGCCGCCGTGGGTTTGCTGGCGCCGGCCTATTATTTTGGAGCGTTTCCTTGGGCCGAATATTTCAACATCCTTCCAATGCCCCAAGGGACCGGATGGATTCAATACCCTCTAATTTTGGATATGGTCTCGGTGGATTCGATGTCCATTTTCTTTAAACTGGCGGTTTTGGCCTCGGCCATCCTGGTTCTCCTCATTTCTGCCGACCATGAGGAATTCCAAGTCCTTCCCATGGGCACCTATTGTTTTCTGATTTTAATGTCCACTGCGGGACTCATGCTCCTTGTCGGAGCGGTGGATTTCCTTTTCGCCGTGATTGCCTTGGAGTTGGCCAGCATTCCTTTATTCATTCTCATCGGATTTATTTTAAAAAGAGAGATTGCGACGGAGGGCGCCATTAAATTTTTCTTGGTGAGCACATTATCGACGGGGCTCATTTTATTTGGCCTTTCATATTAT
>JAKLIS010000432.1 GCA_022709485.1 Elusimicrobiota bacterium
ACCCAGATGTGGAGGAATACGTCTGTAAAAAGTTGGGACTCCTTCCGGAACCTCTTGCGACCCAGGTCATCCCGCGGGACCGCCACGCGCATTTTTTTATGACGCTGGCCTTGATTGGCGGAATGCTGGAACGCATTGCCACGGAAATTCGGCATCTTCAACGGACTGAAGTATTGGAAGTGGAGGAGCCTTTCAGCAAAGGCCAAAAGGGATCCAGCGCCATGCCGCATAAACGAAATCCCATTGGGTCGGAAAATATTTGCGGGATCGCGCGCCTTATTCGCGTAAACGCCATGGCGGCTCTTGAAAATATTCCTCTTTGGCATGAAAGAGATATCTCTCATTCATCGGTGGAGCGGGTCATTCTTCCGGATTCGACCATTGCCTTGGATTTTATCTTAGACCGGATGGCCAATATGCTTGAGAATCTTCAGGTGTACCCCAAGCGGATGATGGCCAATTTGAAAAAGACGGAAGAATTCTTGGCCTCTGAAAAAATCATGCTGGCCTTGGTGGGGAAGGGATTGGAGCGGCAGAAAGGATATGAGATGGTCCAGCGTCACGCGTTAGACGCCTGGATCCATGAAAAATCCTTCCGAAAATTAATTGAGGCCGACGCCGACATTCGAAAACTTCTTTCCAAAAAAGATTTGGACCCGTGTTTTGACACCTCCAGTCATTTTCGCCACGTGAAGACGTTGTTCCGGCGGGTTGGAGTGTGAGGTCCGCGCCTGATTCCCAATCAGGCCTTTTGGTGAAGCAATTTCCCGTCGGGCCGATGCAGAACTTCTGCTACATTATCGGCGACAGGACCTCGGGCCAAGCTTTGGTGGTGGACCCAGCGTGGGAACCGGAAAAAATTTTAAAGGAAGTTAAAAAAGAAGGTTTTACGCTTTCGGGAATGATTGCGTCTCATTCTCATTACGACCATTTAAATGCCGCGGGGGCTATCCTGGAAAAAGTGGATGTTCCAGTTCTCATGAACGAAAGGGAATTTGAAATTTCCAGAATGGGCGGCGATATTTTTGTGGATTTGAAAAGCGCCGCGAAACCCGTGGCCGACAACGATGAGATTCGACTGGGAAGCCAGACCCTTCGGTTTATTCATACGCCCGGGCATACGCCGGGGGGCCAATGCGTGATGGCCGGCGGATATTTAATCACCGGCGACACCCTTTTTATCGACGGATGCGGGCGGTATGATCTTCCCGGCGGGAATGAGGAAGATTTAAAAAAGAGTTTAAAGCGCATTGCTCTGTTATTGGGTTCACTTGTCGTTTATCCGGGACACGACTATGGGCCGGTGCCTTTTCGAAAGCTCGAAGAGGAAGTGAAAGAAAACCCTTTTTTGCGGGAGTGAAGAACCCTCACCCCGTCCCTCTCCCACTCGCCCGCTGCGCGGGCTCGCGGGAGAGGGAGCCTGATGGGATCGCGCTCCCTCTCCCTCTGAGAGGGACGGGGTGAGGGCCCTGAAAGAAAGCGCGCTCCCTCTCCCTCTGGGAGAGGGCCGGG
>JAKLIS010000433.1 GCA_022709485.1 Elusimicrobiota bacterium
ACCGGCGATGAATCGAATAAAGAATCAATGCTTGACGAAACTTCAAGGAATAATGTAAAATTAACCATCAAAGATATATTGGATAAAAGCCCGATTATCAGCGAGTTGGTAAAAGAGGAAAAAGTTAAAATTCTTTTGGATGAATTCGGGTTGACCCGTCTTAAAGACCAAAAGGCCGAGACTTTATCGGGGGGAGAAAAAAGGCGGTGCGAAATCGCCCGCGCTTTGACCACCCAACCCAAAATACTTCTTTTAGACGAGCCCTTTGTCGGAATTGATCCCATTACCGTGGCGGATATCCAAGGAATTCTCCAATCTTTGAAGACCAAGGGACTTGGAATTATGATATCGGACCATAATGTTCAGGCCACTCTCGAAATCGTTGATCGCGCGTCTATTGTTTATGACGGAAAAATTTTGACGGAAGGCACATCTCATAAACTGCTCACTGACCCCGAAGCCCGGCGGGTTTACCTTGGGGAAAAGTTCAAACTTTAATGAGAGGAAGCCCAAAAAGCCGAGACCCGGACATGTCCCCTCCAACATGCCGGGTCTCTTTGTATCCATGGACGACTCCATTTCTATCAAAACTCGCGGAAGGGGCGCGTCAAGGAATCGTAAAATTTTCGAAAAAATTGGTCGGCTCCCTTCCAAGGGTTTGTTTGACAGTTTCCTTCGGAATTTCATAGCATGGGGACGTCTTAAAGACATTACAAATTCAACCTGTTTTTTTGATGGGAAAACCAAAAAATATGAAAGTTCTTGATTATCTAGAAATTGATTCAATTAGTGTTAATTTAAAAGCGAAAAACAAAGCGGAAGCCATAACTGAGCTTTGCGGAATTTTAAAAGATCAAGGGAAAGTAAGTGACAGCGAGTCTTTGGTGGCGGCCCTTATTCAAAGAGAAAAGTTGGGGTCTACCGGCATCGGACAAGGAATCGCTATTCCGCATGCAAAGTCTGAAACATTAGATAAAGTTGTCGCTGCCATGGGAATTTCAAGGAAAGGGGTGGACTTTGAGGCGCTGGACGGGGAAACCGTTCATATCATCTTTCTCCTCTTGGCCCCGCCCGATTCTGCGGGCCTTCACTTAAAGATCTTGGCGCGGATTTCCCGATTATTGAAGGATAAATTTTTCCGTCAATCTTTGCGGGACGCCAAAAGCGTAGAAGATGTGCAGAAAATTATCTCCGAGGAGGACCAGTACTGAAATTCGCAGAAAAATTTTATCTAACATCAAATCTATTGAACGCTTCCTTCAAATATGACTGAACTTACAATCCAAGAATTTGTTTCTTCCACCTCCAAAGAACTTTCCTTAAAACTTGTCGCAGGCCAGAAAGGCACCGAACGCATTATTCGCGTTAGCGAAATTAACCGCCCGGGACTCGCTCTGGCGGCGTATTTTGAGTATTTCCGGCCGGAAAGAGTCCAAGTTTTCGGACAGGGGGAATGTTCCTATCTTCAGACGTTAGACAATGCCCGCCGGATTGATATCTTAATTCGCA
>JAKLIS010000434.1 GCA_022709485.1 Elusimicrobiota bacterium
TTCCTTTTATCCTCAATTTTTACGCTTATTAATGTAACAGGAGTGAGGGGGCGATCGTTCCCGCCGGTTTCAACTTTTCCAATTTTATCGACAACGTCGTAGCCTTGGACAACTTCGCCGAAAATCGTGTGGCCTGATCGGCGGCCATAAGGGTCTGTTTTGGGATTCAACCAGGGCGTGGGAACTGTCGTGATAAAAAACTGGCTTCCATTTGTATTGGGTCCCGCATTGGCCATGGCCAAAAGTCCTGGTTTGCCAAAGCCGGGATGCTTGTCGAATTCATCCTCGAATTGATAGCCCGGACCTCCAGTTCCCGTCCCCAAAGGATCCCCTCCTTGAATCATGAAATTAGCGATGATCCGGTGAAAAACAAGGCCGTCATAAAAAGGCCTTTTCGCTTTGGCTCCTGTCTTGGGATCAGTAAACTCCTTCATCCCTCGAGCCAAACCCACGAAATTTTCGACCGTTTTGGGCGCCACTTCCGGCATTAACTTCACCACAAATGGGCCCATGCTCGTATTGAAGGTCGCGTACAAACCCGCTCCCGTCGGTGATCCTTCTTTATTCATTTTTCCAGTTTCTGCGAAAACCGGTTGCATCAAAACCGGCATAGCAACCAGCGTCAATAAACCAACAACCAATCTCCTCATTATTTCCTCCCCTTTTATAATAATGACAATTATCGAAAAAACCGTTATTTAACGTCTTTCCAATTAATCGTCTGATTTTAAAATTGAACCGATAATAAACCCCAGGCCGGCGGCGATAGCCAGGCTCATCCACGGGTTTTTTTTAACAAAATCTTTGGCTTCTTCGGCAATCTCTCCCACTTTAACGTCTTTCAATTCTTCCGCTTTTTCTTTGATGAATTCTTTTTTCTCATCAAACATATCGCGGGCGCTCTCCAATCCCTCGTTGATAAGAGCCTTGCCTTTTGAAGTGACTTCGTCCAACAATTCACTAACGGGATCCGGGATTTCTTTTGAATCTTTTTTTCGTTTCTCTTGTGTCATGGTTTTCCTCCGAAAGAAACATTTGGGTCCTTTGAGTTTAGTTTAATATTTTTCTGGGAATTCAGACCTCGGCAATACTTAATCCAGCGTCTTATAGCTTAAATAAAAAGAGCGTCCTTGCCGAACCACATCAAACACGAGTCCTTTCTTTGGGTCGAGGTCTTTTTTAATGGATTGAAGAATCGAGATATTATCGACTTTCTTTTGATTGATTTCCCGGATAAGGTCGCCCTCCCGGAACCCGGCGTCCGCGGCCACCCCTTCTGGTTTAATGTTGAAAACGACCACGCCCGCGTGAATTTCCGGTCTTAAATCGAATCTTTGAATTGTTTCCGGTGAAATATCCGAGAAGGTCGCGTCCAGCCAATCCAACTGGGATGAAGATGGTTCTTGTCGTCCGCCCCCCTGGCGGCTGAGCCGCGGTTCTTTCGGCATTGTTTCAGTGGTCAACCACATTTCCCGGGGTTTGCCGTCGCGCATAATTTTGACAGGAA
>JAKLIS010000435.1 GCA_022709485.1 Elusimicrobiota bacterium
CAGAGCCAATAACAAATACTGCCAATTGCCGGCGACATCCGGTTTCATAAGGATCGTTTGCCCAATAACCAGCATGAACATAAATAAGGAAACCAGAGACCAAACCAGGCGCGCTCTTTTACCCGCTAAAATGAGAAAGGCCAATATCGGTTCGCTAAATAAAATGACCCATGAAAGAAGAACGTTTAGAAAATGCGGCGACCATGTCTTGTCGAATTCCGCCGTGATAAACCCGATAAAAGTTTGGGGGCCCATGAAAATCCATTTTGAAAGGCCCACATACAAAAACCACAATCCAAAAAAGAACCGGATTCCAAATAAAAAAAATCTTCGGGTCTCATAAGTCAAAATATTCATCAGAATGTTCCCTCCTTTAGAGGGCATGACAGTGATCGGAAATTTTTCGATATGTTACCTCGGTCGCCTTCCGGACTATGGGTGACTTTCGATATATCGATGGAAGCCAACCCCAGCCCTTTTTAAGGCCTAAAGTTTTAACTATCGCGGCGCCGCCGGACCAGACATTTCCATCTGGGTTGATCATTTTCACTGAACGTTGAAATTCTTTTGCGGAAGTATTGATTAATAATTTCCCGCGCTTCTGAAAAGGAATCACGGCAATTCCCACAGACCGATTAATGCGTTTCCCCAATTTCGGCAGAGCGCGCAATCCCCATCCATCAGCAAAATGGGGTGTTCGGGATGATGGGTTAAACCTTTTCGCACATGGGGCAACCCGCCTTAAAATTAAAACACCCTATTTTTTCTTTTAGTTCCAGTTGGATGAGAGGGCTTTAGGTGAGTTTATTGTTTGGGTTTATTTAACGGCTCAAATAGAATGAGGGAGGATGAGGATTGAGGTCTAAAATCTTTTGTTGAAGGCCCGGCGATCCATTCAGTATGGCTATTATAAATGTCAGCGACCATAACAGGTTTGTATTTGTTCTTAAGGTATTGATCCGCCCAATGCAGAAGAGTCGCATCATGCCCGTCTTGAGGAAGCCATGAGGTTCTCGCGGTGGCGTAAACCACAAAGCGCGCCGGAGTGGCCTCCAATTCAGAAATCATCTCCTTCTGCATCTGAGTACTAAAAGCATTACTTTCCAAAAGCGGATACATATAAATAAACCGGGTGGCGGAGCGGCGGCGCGCCAGATAAAGAATTTGAGGCTCCGATCCGAGAATAGCCACTTTTTCCGACGGACCGCTATATTTCTGAATGTATCTGGCCATTGTTTCAGACTCGAGAAAAGGATTGGCCCCGTAAATCATGCGCGAGGCGGACGCGGGAGCCGTCAAAAAAAATAATTTCCCGTTTATTCCCATGAATATCGCCGCAGACCCCACTAAAAGAAGGGCTGGAACAAAAAACTGGTATCGGGGCAGGGAGTCCCATTTTTCCAAACTATCCAGGAACAATCCTGCCAATAAAGCAAAAGCGGGGAGGATTGGAATAAAATAATGCTCTCGGAAGAAAAAACCGGGAAGGGCGGAAAGAAAGCCGAA
>JAKLIS010000436.1 GCA_022709485.1 Elusimicrobiota bacterium
TTTTTATGGGGGTCCAGCCTCAGATATTTTCTTTCATCAACGCGGTCAATGCTTTTTCCGAATTGAGGGACAATGGGAATTCCCGTCACTCGAATTTTCTTCTCTTCGATCCCCCGGTTGATAAGTTCTTGTTTGACGTCATTGTGCCCGACCAAATAAAGGTCTATCTCTTTATGAATCCAATACGTGTGCACTCCGAAATCAGTGATGATTCCGATGAGCGGAATGGGCAGGTGGCCTCTTCTTCTTTCCGCCGCTAAAGCGATCGCCGGAACGGCTTGAGTGCAAATGACGGCGGTAGGGCCGAATTTTTTAAGAATTTTTTTTGTCCGGAAGGAACTTAAGATGGTGAGGAGTCCCCGGGCGTCCCGGGTGGCTTGTTCCACGTCGGGATTATCGTAGAGATAATCCCAGACAAACGGCATTCGTTTCAGAAGCTGAATATACATGCGATTAAAAACATTCCCAATAAAGGGATAGGCGTGACTGACGGCGTCAATGCTCGTGCACAGGCAACGCGGATCCATATGACGAACGGCCTCCATCACCGCTTCAG
Organism: Elusimicrobiota bacterium; assembly: GCA_022709485.1. Lineage (GTDB taxonomy): Bacteria > Elusimicrobiota > Elusimicrobia > F11 > F11 > JAKLIS01. Next base: position 557 of record JAKLIS010000436.1, read on the forward strand.
CGGCTTTCTGATGGCCTGTATGCGGCACCATATAAAGGAAGAGAAGTTGATTGTTTTGCGGGTTCATTGTTTTTAGATAAGAGCTCAATTATACGGAAATTTGCATCTTTTTATCGACGAAGATGAAAGAAGGGCCCAGAAAAACTCACCTTCGGTCGATTTGAATTTGGCCTTGAATGTAAAATTCGCTGCTATTTGGCGGGGCGAAAAGACCATAGGCTTCCAGAAGTTCTTGGATGTCGTCCGGGGGGCCGGAAATTTTCACCGTGGCGCGTCCTTCTTCGGTCATTAAAAATCCGTCTGAATAATTAATGCGGGCGGTCCCGCTGTAGGCCCCTTCCGCCGAGAGATTGGAAAAATTAACGTCGAACCCCGGATTGAGCTTGTCAATTTTAAAAGAGACAGGCGCGTCCCAGGAAAAAGAAAGGACGAATTTCCCCTCTTCTCTTTTAACCTTTTCCAAAGTGACCGGCATCTCTTGCGAAAAACTCAAGGTGAAAAATAGACCATGGAAAGAGCCGGTCATTTTTTGGGGATTGGATCTTCCAATTTTTATTCGTTGTCGTGAATACATAAAGGGAAAAGATTTATCCAGGATGTTTAAACTAGGGGCCGTTAAGGAACCCAATAAGAAGACAATCGGATTTTTTAATTCGTCTTCCTGCCCGGTCGGCGAGTGGAGAAACCCTTCCCAAGCCCCGGAATAATTTCTCTGAAGAATTTGTGTCTGTTGGGCTCTTAATTGCTGCATATGTTGGGCCATCCGGGTTAATGCCTGGACATCAACAATGCCGGATAATTCCCCCCCATAAGGATTAATTTTGGCCCGTGAATTAAAGGCTTCAACCTCTTCACCTGATTTCTCGATGGGGCCCTGAAAACCGGCAATGCCGTCCAACGCCACCCGGCTGAACACTTTTCGATAAACAGCGTTTCCTCCCGAATCT
>JAKLIS010000437.1 GCA_022709485.1 Elusimicrobiota bacterium
TTAGCCGGCGGGACGCTTTGCGAACCTCGGCGGGGAGCGGATTCATCTTTTTGAGCAGTTCTGGAAGAGGCAGGGTGTTCACCAGAGAGGAATATCTCGTTCCATTATTATTAGACAAAAAGACTTTTTTGTTTCTCCAGTCGATTTTTCGAACTTCCGAACCTAGAAAAATATTTTTGACTTCTTTTGAAAGGGCGTCTGGAAGGGTTTGAATTCCTCCCCTCTTGGGATAGAAGAAAGTCTGATTGTAGCCAAATCCTTTATTTTTCTCTTTGAGGGCGCCTCTCACGACATCTTCCAAAAGAGGTGTTGGAACAAAGGGCCCGCACCAATCTGTGGTCAATTGGTGGGCGGGGGTTTGAAACAGCTTTTGGTTATACGGGAGCATGAAATGTTTTGAAATACCCGGCCCGAAAGTTTTCAAGCACCATTTTTTAAAGTTGGGTTCCAATGAAGTTTTTCGTCCCATTCCTTGGTTGAACGTTTCAAAAAATCCGACCACGCAATCGTTAACAATCTTATCCGGCAGCCCGTAGGTGTTCGCCTGGAAAGGGAACCGGGTATATAGGCCATTGGAAAAGATCCATGTGTCCCGGTGGCAGAGAACAAGGTTCCCCTTGAGTAATTTTCCGATTAATTTTTTTGTGTAGGGATGGTGAAGATGGAGGAGGTGCCCGGTCATGTCAAAGGTAAAGTTTTTAACTCGAAAAGATCGCGCCGTTCCTCCCACTTTATTTTCTTTTTCAAAAACCACGTATTGTTTTTCTTTGAGATGATAGGCTGCGGATAGGCCGGTGAGGCCGGCGCCAAGGATCACGATGGGATTCGGGTTCTTTTTAAATGGCTTCATTTATGGGCGCGATCCGCTTTCATAATATACCAGGTGAAAGCCGTGAAGAATAATAGGCAGAGAAAATAAATGGACGCGGCCACCAATGGCCCGCTTCGAATAATAATATTTGCCGCGACAGCCAGAAGAAGAGTGGTGGCAATGCAGAAGATTAAAATGGCGTGCCTGTTCCACCCCAGTTTCTCAAGCCGAAGAGGAAAATGATCCCGGCTCCCTAAAAACGGAGACAGCCCTTTTTTAATCCGGATGACAAAAACCAGGAGGGTGTCATATATCGGCAAGGCCAAAAGAATGAGCGGAACAAAAACCCCTAAAGAAGTTTTTCCTCCGTAAGAAGTGCCCAAAGCCAAGGCACCCGCCACGAATCCCAAAAATAAGCTACCGCTATCTCCCATAAATATCTTTTTGGAATGGGACAAATTATAAGGGATAAAACCGAGAGCGGCGCCGGCCAGCGCGAGCGAGGCGAAATTGACGTAAACTTCTTCTGTCGGAATTGAAATAAAGAAAAAAGCCAGGGCGGCAAAGGACGCGATTCCGGATGCCAATCCATCCATAATGTCCGTGAGATTAAAAGCGTTGGTTATTCCGACAATCCAAAGGACGGTTAGAAACATGGCCACCCACGTGGGTTGAATAAATTTAA
>JAKLIS010000438.1 GCA_022709485.1 Elusimicrobiota bacterium
TCAGGCGATTTTGGAGGCATCATGTTCAAAGGTTCATTTGTAGCGATTATCACGCCGTTTAAAGATGGAAAAGTTGATGAAAAAAAATTAAGAGATTTGGTTGAGCGGCAAATTGCCGAGGGAACCTCTGGAATTGTTTCCACCGGAACAACCGGAGAATCCGCCACGCTCTCTCACGAGGAGCATGAGCGCGTGATTGAGATCGTGGTCAAGGCCGTCAAAAAACGGGTGCCGGTGATTGCCGGCGCCGGCTCCAACGCCACCGCCGAAGCCATCAGCCTTTCCAAACGGGCGGAAGAATTGGGAGCCGACGCGATTTTGTCGGTAAATCCCTATTACAACCGTCCCACTCAAGAGGGGCTCATCGCGCATTTCACGACCATCGCGAAATCCGTTCACATTCCCATGATTCTCTACAATATTCCCCTGAGAACGGGCGTCAATGTGACGCCGGACTCCATGGCGATTATGGCGGAAAAATGTAAGAACATTGTCGGCGTCAAAGAATCCACCGGCAGCATGGATCAAACCTCTGAAATTAAAAGCAAATTGGGAGATCGTTTCTTTGTTCTTTCCGGAGATGATTCATTGACATTTCCGTTGATGGCCATTGGGGCTTCCGGGGTCATTTCTGTGGCCGCCAATTTGGTCCCGCGGGATGTGGCGCGTCTTTGTTCTCTTTTTATGGAGGGGAAAATTGATGAAGCCCGGGCGCTTCATTTAAAGCTCTTTCCTTTGATCAAAGCGTTGTTTTTAGAGACCAATCCGTGTCCCCTTAAAGCCGCCATGAAAGAGGCCGGCCTCATTGATGATGATTATTTGCGGCTTCCCATGGTCTCTGTCCGGCCGGAAACCCGGGAAAAAATCAAAGCGGCCATGAAAACCTTTGGCGTTCCAATGGCCGTTGGAGGGAGAGTTTAATTATGTCGAAATCAAAAATAAGAGTCGCCTTGGCGGGCGCCTGTGGCCGCATGGGGAACCGCATTCTTTCTTTGGCTTTGAAAGACCCCCGGTTTCAAGTCGTGGCCGGCGTCGAATTTCCCGGTTCCCCTCAGGTGGGGCGGTTTTTGGAGGGCATTCAGGCTCCCGTTGTGGCCGACATCCGGGAAATTCTCCCCAAAGCCGATGTGATCATTGATTTTTCCACCAAAGGAGCAGCTTTAAAAAACGCGCCTTTGGTTGCCAAAGGAAACCGCGCCCTCGTCATGGGAACGACGGGTTTCTCCGCCCGTGAGGCGGCAAAACTACGCCTCATTGGGAAAAAAATTCCCGTGGTATTTTCACCCAATATGAGCCGCGGGATGAACGTCCTATTTAAGCTTCTTGCTGAAGCCGCCCATGTCTTGGCCGATTATGATATTGAGATTGTGGAGGCTCATCACAATCAGAAAAAAGATTCGCCGTCAGGAACTGCGTTAAGACTCGCGGAAATTGCCGCGGAAAATTCCGGCCGCTCGTCCCGGGATTTTGTGTACGGCCGGCAGGGTCTCGTGGG
>JAKLIS010000439.1 GCA_022709485.1 Elusimicrobiota bacterium
TTTGGCGAAGATTCCGCTTGTCCCGTCCACGCGTCCGCTGTTGAAGTGGGAGAAAAAGTGCGGTTTCACCTGCATATCGCGGGGAAAAGCGCGGAAGTGACTCTTCCCATCGGCGGGCGGTTCAATGTGAAAAACGCCTTAGCCGCTTCCGCGGCCGCTTGGATTATGGAAATTCCTCTCGAAACCATCGCGTTGGGGCTCACCATGTTTAGTCCGCCGCCCATGAGGATGGAAATCCTGTATCATTTTTCCGGGGCTTTGTTTATCAATGACGCCTACAACGCGAACCCCGGGAGCATGATGAATTCCGTCCATTCATTTAATGAATCCTTCCCCGAAAAAAGAAAGTTTTTGGTGTTGGGTTCCATGCTTGAGCTGGGAGAAGATTCCGAAAAACTTCATTTCCACGTGGGAACAGAATTGGGACGGTGCCCTCTTGAGAAAATTTTTCTTTTCGGCGAAGAAGCCAAAGCGGTGAAAGAAGGAGCGGTGGCGGCTGGCGCCAATGGTGATCGGTTTATCCAGGTACTCAATATCGACGAAATAAAGGATAATCTTCAGCCTCTTTTGAATTCCGATACCGCGTTTTTATTTAAGGGCTCGCGCGGCATGGGATTGGAAAGAGCCATAAAATTAATTTTTCAAGATAAACGAACGGAGAAAGCTTAATGTTATATTTCCTCAGTTTTTTAAAGTCTTTTTGGTCGCCTCTCAATGTTTTCCAATACATCACCTTTAGGCTCCTCGGAGGCTTTTTAACCTCCCTCTTTATTATTTTATTTTTCGGCCAGCCGTTTCTGGAATGGATCAAGCGGAAATCGATCACGCAAACCGTCCGGGAATCCGGCCCTCAAACGCATTTCAATAAAACCGGGACCCCCACGATGGGAGGGCTTTTGATTTTGCTTTCCCTGGTTATTTCCACCGTCCTGTGGGCCAGGCTCGACAACCGGTTTATTCTGGTGACGCTTTTTTCAGCGTTTTTTTTGGGTTTACTGGGCTTTTTTGATGACTATAAAAAATTGATTTTAAAACAATCGTCCAAAGGAATTTCTCAGACGGTCAAAATGACTTTTCAACTTATTTGGGCTCTCCTGGTTGTGGGGTATTTTTATCTGAATCCTCCCAACCAAGTGTTCTCTCAATCAGTTCAAGTCCCTTATTTTAAGGATTTGTTTTTAAATTTATCCATTTTCATCATTCTATTCTGGATGTTCGTCATTATCGGATCCTCCAACGCGGTGAATTTGACGGATGGGCTCGATGGCTTGGCCTGCGGGACGCTTTTAATGAGCGCGCTGGCGTTTGCGCTCTTCGCCTATTTGGCCGGGAACGTCAAATTGTCCAACTATTTGCGGCTCATTCCGGTGGCCGGGGCCGGGGAACTCTCCATTTATTTGGGCGCGATGGCGGGCGCCTGTTTGGGATTTTTATGGTTTAACGGCTACCCGGCTTCCATATTTATGGGAGACACGGGGTCTTTATTTT
>JAKLIS010000044.1 GCA_022709485.1 Elusimicrobiota bacterium
TATCCCCAGAGCCATTTCCGGTTGGTGGGACGAGTCAATTCCAGGTGAGCCATCGTACCTCCCGGTTTTAAAACCCGATAGGATTCTCTAATTCCCCCTATTAAATTTCCGGCCGTGTGCAAATTCCGAATAACAAAGGAGGAAACCACTCCATCAAACGTCAAAGATTCAAAAGGCATTTCTTCCGCAGAAGCGGCTTGGAAAGTGGCTTGGGAAAACCTCTTCAGTTTCTCCCGAGCCCGCGACAGCATTTTCTCGGAAAAATCAATTCCCACCACCCGGCAACCCTTGCTCAGGAGTTCCTGAGCAAGAGCGCCGGTTCCCGTCCCTACATCGAGGATGTATGAGTCGGGAGAAAATAACTTAACGACCTCTTGCCTCCACTGAGCATCCATTCCAAGGCTTGAAAGCCGGTTAAAGAGGTCATACTCCGGGACGAGTCCATCAAAAATCTCCCGGACACGCGTGGGAGAAATATTTATCAGAGGTCCTCGGCTCCAAGTGTCTTTTTCTTCCCATCCAAACGGACTTTTTCGATAGAAGCATTGATAATCTCTTCAACTTTTTTGGAAAGCACATCGGTGTAATCTTTGCCGGTTCTATATCCGGCTTCTTTCACCTTTTTCTTGATTTTGCTGACCACTACGTAGATTTCTGACATTTTTTTCTCCTTAATCACTCTGCGCTTTCGCGGAGAGCTTGTAATTTAAAAATCGGATTGATTTTTCCGTTCAATGATCTTTTTCTGACCGTCTTAGAAGAAACTCATCATAAGACAATTGATTCCAATATGTCAAAGCGAATTTCTGTCGGAAACCGTCGTAATTTTAAACAAGGTGTACGTTACAAAATTCCGACTATTTCGCCGGCATTGATGGTTTTGGTTTGAGCGTTGGACTTAAGAAGAAGCCCTCCCTGTAAATCCAATCCCATGAGAGTACCAGAGGTCGCCTTCTTCCCCATTAAAATTTTTATGGTCTTTCCCACGCCGCTCAGTTTCGACTCCACCAGGTTTTTATAAGGACCAAATCCTGTATTTCCAAAATCCGTCCAAGAGTTCCATATATGCCCTAAGACCGCCTCGATAAGGCGGGTGCGTCCTTGAAACTGGCCCCTGATTATCTTAATTGACGTCGCAGAGTCGGAAAGATCTCCCGGAATGTCATTGTTGACGTTAATTCCGACGCCGATGAGGAGCCAACTTTGCTTAAATTTGGTGATGGTGTTGAGCAGGATGCCGCCCACTTTTTTCCCATTGTATTGAATGTCATTCGGCCATTTAATTTTGGCCTCAAGATTGTAAATTTCCTTGAGAGAATTGGTGACTTCGAGCGCGGCCACCACAGAGAAAGCCCCCAACTGGACGGGCGTCAGCCCTCTGATCGGCAAAGCCAGGGTGAACCATATTCCTCCTGGAGGAGACACCCAAAAGCGGCCTTGGCGGCCCATGCCTTTAGTTTGGCTCTCTCCAATCACCAATACCGCGCCATTGGCTTCTTTGGGAAGCCATTGCACAACGCGCGCCTGCGTGGAGTCCAATTTGTCGAAAAATTTCGCCTCCACAAGCCACGGAAATTGTGTCTTAAAATCCTCTGGAACGTGAATCAATTCTGATATTCCCATTAATCAACCTCCATAGATAAATCCAAAGATGGAACCGAATGAGTCAACGCGCCGACTGAAATTCTCTCAACTCCCAACTTGGCAAATTGTTTGATGTTTTTAAGATTGACACCCCCCGAAATCTCCACAATGGGCTTATCTGATTTAAGCGCCCGGCGGGCCGCCTTGATAAAAACCATCGAAGACTTTATTTGAGGAATGGTCATATTATCCAACATGATGATATCGGCCCCGATTTTGATCCCTTCCCAAACGTCGGCGTATGTATTGGCTTCGACCTCAATAAACTTAATTTTTTTTCTCACGCTGGCCGGCAACCGGCTTTTGGCAAAATGGTCTTTTGGGGAGAGCTTTTCCCGCCTTAAAAATTGAAGATGATTATCTTTCACCAAGATGGCGTCTCCCAATGACATCCGGTGATTCTTTCCTCCTCCGCAGAGGACCGCGTATTTCTCCGTATCCCGCCAAAGCGGGGTGGTTTTGCGCGTGTCAAGAATCTGGACTTTTGACCGGCCTGCGGCGCGGACAAAATCGCCGGTCAGTGTGGAAATGCCGCTTAATTGACTGATGAGGTTTAGGCAGGTCCGCTCAGCCCCCATCAAAGCCCGCGCCGTCCCCTTTATGAGGGCGATAATCTGCCCCTGGTGAATTCTCGCCCCATCTTTACACAAAATTTTGATTTTGACGCGGGGGTCGAGGAGGCTAAAAACCGGCTTTAGTATAAAGCCCCCGCAAAAAATGCCTTTTGCCTTCGAGACAATTCGAGCGGAAAGGATCTTTCCCCTAAACTCCGGGATTTGTTGAGTGGTGATATCGGAAAAGGCTTTGTCTTCTTCCAGAGTCTGGCGAAGTCGTTGATTTAAGTGCAAAAATTTCATTTTAAATTCGAGGGAGTTTAGCACATTTATTAATGGACCCCCCATGAAGTCTTCATTGACGGAAATCCGGGTTTAAGTTAGACTGAACTTGATTTTGGGGCCAAAACTGAAGGCATTTCAATGGCGGGGATAACCAGTCAATAAATGGCAGCGCTCAAAAAATCTGGGAAAATGACGTCGCGAAGAACAGTTGCCAAACGGCAAAGCCCTCCTGTTTCCCTCCGATATAAGAAGACCATCCAACAACTCCAAAATAAAATCAAAGAGCTCAATGTCTGGAAACATCGGCTTTCCATGATTTTGGAATTCGGTCAAAAATCTTCCGCCATCACCGATCTAGACGATCTTTTGATTCTTTTCGTAGATGAAGCCAAGACCGTTTTAAACGCCGACAGGGCCACTGTTTTTCTCGTGGATAGGAAAGAAAAGGTCCTTTGGTCGAAAGTGGCCATCGGTACCGAGCCCATCCGAATTCCCATAGACAAAGGAATCGCCGGGTCAGTTGTAAGCATGGGCCGTCTATTAAACATAAAAGAAGTTTATGAAGATCCCCGATTCAATCCGGAAATCGACAAAAAGACAGGATACAGGACCCGTTCTATCCTGGCCGCGCCCCTTCGAAATAGCAAAAAAGAAGTGATTGGAGTTTTCCAGGTCCTTAATCGCAAAGGAAGCGCCAGTTTTGATAGCCAGGATGAAGAAGTCCTCACCCTTTTGGCAGAGCAGGCATCGGGCGTTGTCGAAAACGCCCAACTCTATTTGGAAATTAAAAAGATTGCCTATGAAACCATCATACGACTGGCAGGCGCGGCGGAATACAAAGACCACGACACCAAAACTCACCTTTGGCGCGTGGCCCAATATTCAGGGATTTTAGCTGAGACCATGGGATTTCCGAAAGAATGGATCGAAAACATCAAAATGGCCGCGCCGATGCATGACATTGGAAAGATCGGCGTTCCCGACCATATCATCAATAAACCCGGGAAACTGGACCCGTCTGAATGGGATGAAATGAAAAAGCACTCCCAGTATGGATCTGAAATCCTTAAAGGGTCAGACATCGAATTAATGCAGATGTCCGCGAGCATCGCCCTCCATCACCATGAAAGGTGGGACGGTAAAGGATACCCCAACGGAATCGTCGGGGAAAAAATCCCGATTGAGGCGAGAATAGTGTCTTTGGCGGATGTTTTTGACGCGTTGACCACACAGAGAAGCTACAAACCCGCCTTTTCCATTGAAGAATCAGCCACCATCATTCATTCAGAATCAGGAAAACAGTTCGATCCCAAAGTGGTGGATGCTTTTTCAAAATCTTTCTCCAAATTCGTTGCCATCCGCGAGCAATTTAAAAAAGCCAACGACCATCCCGGCCAACCCGCCCAGCCTATTTTCGTCGTAAAGTAAATTTAAAAAACTCCTTGAAAATTCAAGTTTGTTCTGTACATTATTGTTAGGCGTTTGGAATTTTTAATTGAAAGGACTTCATGGAATATAAACGACTCATCGAACTTATGATCCGGGATGGAATCTCGGATATTCTATTTAAACCCGGGTCGTGTCCCCTTATTCGCGTGAACGGTCAGTTGGTGCAAACCAACCTCGAACCTTTGACCGCTAATCAAACGGAAGAAATTACCAAAAGCCTCCTCACCCCCCATCAGTTCAAAGAATTTTCCGATAAAAATGAGATGGACATTGCCTGCACGGTGGATGGCCTAAGCCGGTTCCGAGCCAATATCTACCGGCAGAAGGGCACCATTGCGGTGGCCTTGCGAACGATTCCCCTTAAAATAAAAAATTTCGAGGAGCTGCACCTTCCCAATCAGACGCTCAGAAAATTGGTATCTCAGGGAAGAGGATTGGTTGTTTTTGCCGGTGTTACCGGAGCGGGGAAGACCACCACGATGAACGCCATCCTTCACTACCTCAATTCGAATTTCACCTATAACATCATCACTATTGAAGATCCTATCGAGTATATGCACCAGGACATCAAATCATCCATTTCTCAAAGGGAAGTGGGATCGGACACCAGTTCCTTCAAAGAGGCCTTACGCCATGTTTTAAGGCAGAGCCCGGATGTCATCGCCATTGGTGAGATGAGGGACTTGGAAACCATGTCCGCCGCTTTACAGGCCGCCGAATCCGGACACCTTGTTTTGTCCACAATTCACACCATCGATGCGGTTCACGCGATGGGAAGAATCGTGGACTCTTTCCCCCCTCACGAACAAACTTCCATTCGCCAGCAGGTCGCCAATGTGATCACTGGGGTGGTGGCTCAACGGCTTCCCCGATCCATTGATGGGAAAACCAGGTATCCCGCGACTGAAATTTTAATAGGAACCACCTTCATGAAAAGACTTTTGGCGGAAGGAAGGATAGAGGAAGTGGCGAGAATGATGGCCCAAGACACCTATTATGGAATGCATACTTTTGATCAGGACTTGGAGCATCTCCACGCTCAAAACCTAATTTCCACCCAAGAAGCCCTCAACCATGCTTCCAATCTTGAAGATTTGGCGCTCAAGCTGAGGGGCGTGGACCGCGGCGTGTCAACGCCAGGCGGCGCAGGCCAAGGGGAAGAAAATTCAGGGCGCGATTCGTTTAGGATGGACATTTCTCCTCAAAAAGACCCGCAGCAAAAACGCCCCCGATAATAACCCGTCTATTTCAGGAATCTTTCAGGTCGATATTCATTTGTTTCAATTCAACAATTCGATCTCGGCACACCGCGGCCAATTCGAAATCCAACACATCCGCCGCTTCCAACATCTGTTTTTCCAATTCCGCAATGGCGTTTCTGAGACTTTTCCGATCTTTAATATCGAAAGATATATCTTTGGCGATTTTATATAGACCCTTTTCCTTGGCTTCCGATTGAAATTCCTCCAAATCGTGAACGGCCTTTTCAATGGTTTTAGGGGTAATTTTGTGTTTTTTGTTGTAGCTCAGTTGCTTCTTCCGACGGCGGGTCATTTCCCCCAGCGCCCGTTCCATTGAGCCGGTTATTTTATCCGCGTACAAAACCACCCCGCCTCCCACGTTTCGGGCGGCCCGCCCGCACACCTGAATGAGAGTGGTTTCTGATCTTAGAAACCCCTCTTTATCAGCGTCCAATACGGCCACCAAAGACACTTCCGGCAGATCCAACCCTTCTCGCAGCAAATTGATTCCAACCAAAATATCACACCCCCCTTTTCTCAAGTCTTGAATAATTCGAATGCGCTCAAGGGCGTCAATATCGGAATGCATGTAACGAACCTTAAATCCCTTTTCGACCAAGAAATCGGTCAAATCCTCGGCCATTCTTTTAGTGAGGGTGTTGATGAGCACCCGTTCTTTTTTAACCACCCGCTCTTTTATCCTGTTGATCAAATCCTGAATTTGCCCAAGAGAGGGCCGGATAACGACATCCGGATCAACCAAACCCGTCGGCCGGATAACCTGTTCGACCACTTCGCCTTTCGTCGCGTTCAATTCGTAGGGACCCGGGGTAGCCGACACATAGATGACCGATGGCACAATGGATTTAAACTCTTCAAACCGGAGCGGGCGATTGTCCAGAGCGGACGGAAGACGAAACCCAAAATCGACCAGCGTCTGCTTTCGGGACCGGTCGCCTTCAAACATTCCGCCGATTTGAGGAACAGCCACATGAGACTCATCGATAATGGTGATAAAGTCTTTAGGAAAGTAGTCAATAAGACAAGCGGGACGTTCTCCCGGCGCGCGACCGGACAAATGCCGGGAATAATTTTCAATCCCGTGGCAAAATCCCGCCTCTCGCATCATTTCCATGTCGTAACGGGTCCGCTGCTCAAGACGCTGCGCTTCCAGTAATTTCCCTCTCGATTTGAAAAAGTCGAGCCGCTCGGTCAATTCTTGCCCGATTTGTGAAAGGGCCCTCTCAATGGTGGGTCGCGTGGTGACGAAATGCCGGGCGGGGTAAATAAAAGTCCTTTCTTTTTCGGATATTATTTCTCCCGTGAGCGGGTTAAATTCAATGAGCCGTTCAATCTCATCTCCGAACAATTCAACCCGGATGGCCGTTTCGAGATAGGCAGGAAAAATCTCCACCGTATCACCGCGTACCCGGAACACGCCCGGCGAAAAATCGATTTCATTTCTTTGGTAATGGGTCGCCACCAGATCGGCCAAAATTTCCTGCCGGGGCCGGGTTTTTCCCACTTCCAAACCCACGCACATTTCCCGATAATCTTCCGGGGATCCCAACCCATAAATGCAAGAGACGCTGGCCACAATAATGACGTCTGACCGTTCCATCAGGCTGGAAGTGGCCTTGAGCCTTAAACGATCAATATGCTCGTTGATGCTGGCGTCTTTCTCAATAAAGGTATCCGATTGCGGCACATAGGCTTCCGGTTGGTAATAATCGTAATAGGAAATGAAATATTCAACCGCGTTTTTGGGGAAAAAAGACTTAAATTCGGCGTACAACTGTGCGGCCAAGGTTTTGTTGGGAGACATCACCAAAACGGGTTTATTAAATTGAGCCACCACATTGGCGATGGTGAAAGTCTTACCTGAACCCGTCACTCCCAAAAGAACCTGGCCGGGCTTGTTTTCCTTTATTCCTTGAATGAGAGACTTTATGGCCTCCGGTTGATCGCCGGCGGGTTTAAATTTAGAAACAATTTGAAATTTGCTCATGCGGGCATCATAATAATTTGGGAGACAAGTTTTTATTTACTAAAGTCGCACGTCAATAAATCCAATTATCCATGAGAAAATTTACGAACAAACCAATTCGAGAAGAGGGAACCCAAGACGATCTCATCATCGGGGGAGAATTCAATGTTTCCCAGAAACCCGATGAGTACAAAAAAACGATTGGTCCCTGGGACCCGGTCATCCAAAAGCACATCAAAAATTTGATCGCCGAAATCAACCTGGGAAACGAGCCTTTTATTAATGAAGACATCGTCAGGGAAATCATCGTGACGGCCCTAAAAGCGGTCCAGGCGCAAATTGGACGAGGTGACCTCAAAATTTTAAGCCGCACAGTTCGCGAACTCCGCTATGCTTTCAAGATTTTCAAAGACTACAGAAACATCCGCAAAATCACGCTTTTCGGTTCAGCCAGAACCAGGCCTTCCAGCCCGGAATATATCATGGCGCGGGATTTTTCAAGGAAACTCGCCGCCAAAGGTTACATGATCATAACAGGCGCGGGGCCGGGCATTATGCGCGCGGGAAATGAAGGGGCCGGGCCCCGGAAAAGTTTCGGGATCAATATCCGCCTTCCTTTTGAGCAAATGCCGAATAGATTTATCGCGAATCAACCCACTTACATTGACTGCCGGTATTTTTTCACGCGGAAATTGGTTTTCGTAAAAGAAGCGAGCGGAGCAGTCTTTCTTCCAGGCGGCTTCGGAACACTGGACGAGGCTTTCGAAATATTGACTTTGGTCCAAACCGGCAAAAGCGACCCTATTCCTGTCATCATGCTAGAACCCAAAGGAACCCATTTTTGGCGCGATCTGTTGACCTTTTTTAAAAAACGACTCATTGGCCCCAAAAAGATTTCACCCGAAGACGTCAATATTTTCAAAATCTGCCATTGCGCCGATGAAGCCTGCGAAGAAGTGGTCTCTTTTTATTCCAACTTTCATTCTATTCGCTATGTGGGAGATAATTTGGTTCTCCGTCTTCAACATGATCCCAGCAAAGCTGTTTTAGATCACCTGAATAAAAACTTTAAAGACATTTTAACATCCGGGAAATTCGAGAAAACCCGCGCGCTTCCGCAAGAAGTGAATCAACCGGACATTGCCCATTTGCCTCGCCTTATTTTCCGGTTTAATAGAGTCAACAACGGGCGCTTGAGACAGATGATTAACTATCTCAATTCCGTTGCCAAAGAAAAACGCGTTCGCTGATGCCGGCCTTTTTCCCTAAAAAGAAAACGGCCCGCCTCCTTTTGTTCTTTTCTTTCCTCTTTCCCCCC
>JAKLIS010000440.1 GCA_022709485.1 Elusimicrobiota bacterium
TAATAAATTTATTTATGGAATTCGCATTCCATTTTCCGAAAAAAAGATTCTTCCACTGCGGAAGGTGAAAAATGGAGATATCGTCATTTTCAAATTTCCCGCCCCGGATAAACAAAGTCCTCATTATGGAAAGGACTTTATTAAACGAGTGGTGGCTCAAGGAGGGCAAACTGTCCAGATCAAAGATAAAAAACTATTTGTGGATGGGGTTGAATTAGTCGAGCCCTATAAACAAACAATCGATCCCGCCACTTACGTCAATTATTTGCGCATCTCCCAAACCCAATTCCAGGAATTGTGGGAGCGAGGCGATTTATCTACCGCCGGATCGGAAATAAGGGACAATTTCGGCCCTGTCACGGTTCCGGCGGGGATGGTGATGGTGTTGGGAGACAACCGGGATCGGTCGTTTGATTCCCGTTATTGGGGACCGCTGCCGCTCAAGACCATTAAAGGCCGGGCTCTTTTTAAATACTGGGGCCCCCCGAACCCGGTTGAGGTGAAGAAGAACCCAGTTTCTCGGTATAAACTTTGGAAACGTATGAAGGTGATTCGTTGAAATCACCCGGATTATACGTTCATGTTCCCTTTTGCCGCGGTAAATGCGGCTATTGTGATTTCGTTTCTTTTGTCTGCCAAGAGAAGACTATTCCCCGGTATATAGAAGCGGTGGGGAAAGAACTGAGGAATTCTAGAGATCACCTTTGCTTCCGAACTGTTTTCTTGGGTGGTGGAACCCCTTCTCTTTTAAGTTCAACTGAGTTTCAATCCTTAATTGAAGTTTTGCGCGTTTCCGGCGATTTGAATCAGGTGGAGGAATTTTCCGTCGAGATGAATCCCGAAAGCGTGACCGAAGAAAAGCTCCAAACGTTAAAGGATTTGGGAGTTAACCGTTTGAGCTTTGGGCTGCAATCGGCGAATGATTCTTTATTACTTTTTCTGGGTCGCCTTCATACGTTTGAAGACTTTAAAACCGCTTTTGAGAAAGCGCGGGGCGCCGGGTTCGAAAATATCAATATTGATTTGATTTACGGCACGCCTGGTGAGACTTTAGGCATGTGGAAGTCCACCTTAAAGGAAACCCAATCTTTTGAGCCGGAGCACATTTCCGTGTATCCCCTCAAAATTGAGGAAGGAACCCCCTTGAAAAACGCCGGAACAGAAGTTGATGAAAATCTTCAGGCCGACATGTATTTGTGGGCGTCGGAGTATTTGCCGACACAAAATTATCAGCATTATGAAATCTCAAATTTTTCCAAACCGGGTTTTGCCTGCCGGCACAACCTGAATTATTGGGAAAACGGGGATTATCTGGGCATCGGTGTTTCAGCTGCCAGCCATAGTGCCGGCCGACGATGGAAAAACATTTACAGCCTTCAAGATTATTGCGCCCTAATGGAACAAGGAGGGTCGGCTGTGGAGGAAGATTCTCGCATAACTCCCGAAGCCTTCCTCAAGGAAAAGGCCATGTTAAATCTTCGG
>JAKLIS010000441.1 GCA_022709485.1 Elusimicrobiota bacterium
TGGCGGAGGTCCTGTCGGTCATCCTTCAAGTGGCCTCATTCCGGTTTTTTAAAAAGCGAATTTTTAAGATGGCTCCTCTTCACCATCATTTTGAACTGATGGGCTGGCCGGAAACCAAAGTCACCCTTCGGTTTTGGATTATCGCGGTCGTGTTGGCCATGCTGGCCATGACATCCTTAAAACTCAGATGAATCTTTTCGGCAAACGGGTCCTTGTCGTGGGCCTTGGCAAATCCGGAGCGGCGTCCGCCGGGTTTCTGTTAAAAAAGCGCGCGATCGTTTTTATCACGGATAAAAGGTCAAGGACCTCCCTAAAACCTTTTCTTAAGTCCCTGCCTAAAAAAATAAAAGTCGAGACGGGAGGGCACCTTTTTTTTGAGAAATCCTTTGATCTGATCGTCACCAGTCCCGGCGTTCCCTATGACATGCCCCCTCTGGTGACCGCGCGAAAAAAAGGAATCCCCGTTTGGAATGAGTTGGAACTGGCCTGGCGGCATGTGAAGCCCTTTAAAACCATCGCGGTGTCGGGCACCAATGGGAAAACCACCACCACCGCTTTGATAGGGCACATCTTAAAAAAAGCCGGGAAACCTACTGTAATTGGGGGAAACATTGGCGTGCCCCTCTCCGCCCTGGCAGAACAAGTGACTGAAAAAACTTTCCTTGTGTTGGAAGTCTCGAGTTATCAGTTGGAGGCGCAGGAAACATTTCATCCCCATGTGGGACTGGTTTTGAATGTCACCCCGGATCATTTGGCTCGGCATAAAACGATGGCCAATTACGCCCGGATGAAGGGGCGGCTTTTTATGAACTGCACCCGACAAGACGCCGCTATCTTGAATAAAGAAGACCCGTGGTGCCGGAAAATCGGCCGCGGATGCAAGGCCAAAGTGATTTGGTTTCCTCAACCCAAAATTCTTTCCTTGGCCAAACATATTCAACTTCCAGGGGAGCACAATCTTCAAAATGCCATGGCGGCCGTATTGGCGGCCAAAGCGGCCGGCATAAAAGAAAGCGATTTAAAAAAAGGATTAAAAACCTTTCCGGGAGTCCCCCACCGAATACAGTTTATCCGGGAGGTCAGGGGAGTCCGGTATATAAATGATTCCAAGGGAACCAATGTGGATTCCACGCTCGTGGCTCTCAAAGCGGCCACCAGACCCACTCTCCTCATTTTGGGAGGGGAACATAAAGGATCGCCGTATACGCCCCTCATTCCGCTTATCCGAAAAAAAGTATTTGAGATTTTGACCATAGGGGAGGCGGCCCCCATCGTGGCGAAAGATTTAAAGGGACCAGTCCCCATCATTTCATGCGGCGACATGAAAGGCGCGGTCCGATACGCCTCCCAAAACGCGCAAAAGGGGATGGACGTGCTTCTCTCGCCGGCCTGCGCCTCATTTGATCAATATAAAAATTTTGAAGAACGTGGGCGGCACTTCGAAAAGCTTGTGAGAGAACTTTAATGCCCCGGCTCAGTTAC
>JAKLIS010000442.1 GCA_022709485.1 Elusimicrobiota bacterium
ACCACCAGGCCGGGGCGACGCCTTCCGCCAGCAGCCGCCGGTCGGTCGGCGGCAGCACGGCGAACAGCAGCGCCAGCACCGCAAAGCCGGTGGCCGGGGGCGCCAGCACGGCCAGCCACGCGGCAAGGCCCGGCCCAATGTGCCCGGTGTCGCCGTCGTTGGTTTGCTTGCCGCAGATAATCAAATCAACGGGCATTATTTCTTTTGAAATTTTTTCGATTCCTTTGGAAAGTGTGTAAGAGGTGGCCCAAGTGTCCGCGCCGGCAAACTCTCTTCCGCATATGTGAAACCCTTGGTCGGCTCCGCGCGCGATGGCGTCTCGCAATGCGTTTTCTGCTTGGGGAGGGCCCATGGTGATGACCGAGACTTTGGAGTCTCCTCCCATCCGTTCTTTTAATCGAACCGATTCTTCAATGCCGAATTCATCAAAAGGATTGATTGCGGCTTCCACCCCTTCCCTTTTGATCGTCCCTGTTTGGGGATCAATTTGAACATTGTCTGTGGCTGGTGTTTGTTTGATGCAAGTGACTATGTGCATAGATTTTATCCTTTGAATTTAACCGATTTATGCCTGGCGGGGTCCCTTGTTTGAAAGTGAAATTTACTCAATTACACCCGGGGGTGCAAGCCTGGCGTTGGCGCGATGGTTTAAGAGACGGCCTTATTTTGCTGAAGCCAATTCCTTTGTTATTGTCATGCCAATTTCATTCCGTTGAATTTGATTGGTTCCCTCGTAAATCTGGGTGATTTTGGCGTCGCGCATATACTTTTCAATGGGGAAATCCCTCATGTATCCAATACCACCCGCAAGTTGGACGGCGTCGGTGGTCACTTTCATGGCCATATCTGAACAGAAAAGTTTCACCATTCCGGATTCTTTGGTCCATCGTCTCCGGGAAATTTTTCTCATTTCTTCCGCCACAAAGTTTCCCGATTTTTCAGAGGCTTCAATGGCTGCCAAGAAATCCTTGTCCATGGCTCGGGTAACGCTGTAAAGAAGCGCGCGGCCGGCTTCAATTTGAGTGGCCATGTCCGCTATCATGTGTTGGCTGGATTGAAATGAAAGCACGGTCTGTCCAAATTGCTTTCTCATTTTTCCGTAATTTAAAACTTCGTCGAAGGCGCCTTGGGCGATTCCCAGGGCTTGGGAAGCGACGCCGGGCCGAGACAAATCGAAAGTGGCCTGAGCCACAAATAACCCGCGGCCTTCACCGGCCAAAACGTTTTCCTTGGGAATTCTGCAGTTGTCGAACACAAGTTCCGTGGTTGAGCTGGCCCGAATTCCCATTTTGGTTTCTTTTTTCCCGAATTTGAAGCCGGGGGTCCCTTTCTCAACCACAAACGCGGTCACACCGCGAGGTCCGCGAGCGAGATCCGTGGAAAGGAAAACAGAATAAATATCCGCCACTTCTCCATTCGAGCAGAAATTTTTAACTCCATTCAAGATGTAATAATTCCCATCTTTCTTGGCTGTGGCTCGG
>JAKLIS010000443.1 GCA_022709485.1 Elusimicrobiota bacterium
GTGATGAATGCTGAAAACATCAATATTGTCCTCTATGAAGGGGGGCAAAAATCAACGGCCATCTCGGCGGATAAGGGATTTGTTAATTCGGGAGCGGAGACGTGGAAGAGCCCGTCTATCCCTATTTTAGAGCCCGGAGACATGTTTTTAAACGGCGACGTGGTTGTGATTTCAACGGATGGCACAAAGGTGACGACCGATTGGATCAATTATAAGAAGCAGGCGCATATCATCGTTTCCACCGCGCCGGTTCAAATGGACCGGGAAAATAGCGTGACAAAAGGCCGGGGCCTTGAAGCCACTGCCGATTTAAAGAGCGTAAATATATTCAATCAAACCGTGGTTATCGACGATGTGGAAGAATAAAAACTTTTCGAGAATCTTCCTTTTGGTTATTGGCGGGGGTTGCTTGAGTGTGAATTTCTCTTTCGCCGTTCAAACGACCATCAAAGGGGAAAAAATGACGTTGTTGGATAAAGGAGAATCAGTCCAATTTTCCGACGGCGTGCAGCTGGACCGGGGGACCGACAGGCTTATCGCTGCGCGCATGGTCACCAATAAAGCCCGGGAAAAAATTAAAGCCTTTGGAAACGTAAAACTTTTTCGAAAGCTGGATAATGGGGAGGAGTGGCGGGGATTTGGCGCCGAAGGCTTTTATGACACAAAAACAGGCGTCGGGTTTTTGTTGGGGAAAGCCAAACAAGCCCACATTGTTTACGTGCAGGTTCTCTCTTCCACCGCCACGCGCCAAATAGACATCTTCGCGGAAAAGTTTGATTTTTTCAAAATAAACGACATGGGCATCGCGTCGGGAAGAGTTTATGGAAAAACAGTTGACCCTGAGACGGGGGATTTGTATGAATTCTGGGCGGAAAAAGCCGTTTATGAACGAGAAAAAGGGACGATTGTTTTGACGGGAGAACCGCAGCCTTTGGTCACTCAGAAAATAGGGAAGGAAACGAAGAAGGTGCAAGGAGATGTGGTAACCTACTCCCTCAACGAAAAGAAATTTATTTCAGAAGGCCGGTCCCGAGCTGTTTTTATGGGAGACCCGGATAAAAGGAAATAATGTGGGATTAACAGCCACTCATCTTCAAAAAGCATACGGACGGCGCAAAGTCGTCAAGGGGATTTCAGTCGACATTTGGCCGGGGGAGATTGTCGGGCTATTGGGGCCCAACGGAGCGGGAAAAACCACTTGTTTTTACATGATCGTTGGCTTGGTTCCATCAGATGCTGGTGGGATTTATTTGGACGACCAGGATCTGAGCCGGCTGCCCATTCATCAGCGGGCAAAGCTTGGATTAAGTTATTTACCTCAAGAAGCATCTATTTTTAGACGTTTAACAGTCGAAGAAAATATTTTCGCAGTTCTGGAACTGCAGAATTGGGATGAGGATACAAAACAGGTTCAGTCTGTATCCCTTGCGGGTAATCCGGCTTTTTTAGTTGCAATTAACCAGATGAAGGTT
>JAKLIS010000444.1 GCA_022709485.1 Elusimicrobiota bacterium
CGCTCGGCGCCCAACTTTTTCATAAGATTTTTAAGTAAATAGACCGTGGCTTCGGCGTCTCCGAGCGCCCGGTGGCGATCGAAAATTTCGATAAGCAGATGTTCACACAACGAACCCAGGCTTTTTGATTTTAATTCCGGAAAAAGGCGGCGAGCAAGCCTGAGAGTGCAGACCTGAGGGCTTTCAAATGTTTCACCCAAACGCGCAAATTCCCCCCGGATAAACCCATAATCAAATGCGGCGTTATGCGCGGTAAAAACCCCCTGATCTAAAACCTGTCTTAACATACGGGATAATTCCTGGAAAGTGGGGGCATTCTTTACCATGGCATCATCAATACCGGTTAAAGCCGTGATCCAGGGAGGGATGGGGACTCCGGGATTGATGAGAGAGTGGAACCGATCGTAAATAATTCCATCCCGCCAATGAATGACGGCAATATCAATAATCCGGTCATGAAAACAATGCCCGCCGGTGGTTTCGGTGTCCACGACGCAAAAATCCAATTCTTGGAGGGATTTTGAGGAAAGGGTCATCTAAAGGAGTGTTGTCTGAAGATATTCCGAATGATTTTGGCGAGCTGCCCGGCGGGGAATTGTCCCGGGGCCGCGGCCTTTCCGAGATGCCCGAAAGTCATTGTCGAACCAAAACAATATCCCAGCGTTCTCGAGGCCAATCCTTCTTCCCCCATGGCAATCAAGACGGGTTTGGGATGCGGGCAGGACAAGCTCCAATTTAAAAATCGCTTAAATTCATGGGGGTCACGCGCTTTAACCGCGATTTTAAAAAAATCTCCTTTGAGACGAGCCGACTTCTTGGCCAATGCGTTTAAAATTGACGGGGAGGGCATTTTCTTAAAATCGTGAAAGGAGTGTATCACCGCCATTTTTTGGGAATGTCCAAAACGCGTTAAGCGGGAGGCGTCCGCGGCTTTAATTTCCACGTCAAGAAAATCTGCCTGATTCGCCATCATCTGAAGTAATTTTTCTCTTTCCATTTTAGGAAACGCCTTAAAAAACTGGGCTTCCCCCCCTTCTTTGGGGCTTCGAAGAGTCAAAAGCAATGGATGGCGGACTATTTTTCGAATGGAAAAAATATCTTCCTTATTCGAAAAGGTATCCAATCGGACTTCTACCAGGTCTACGCCTGCCTTTGCGGCGGCCCGGAGCTGTTTTTTAAGATTCAGTCGGCCTGTCAGAGTGCCGACAACAAGGGGCCGGTGGTTTAAGATGGAATTCAACTTGCCTGGAATGAATTTGTTCATGTTGGGGATTATATCTCCGAAAGATTTTTAAGTCGGGGACATTCTCCCATTTTTTGAAAACGGCCAATTAGGTGGAACTTAACTTTCTTTTAATCCAGTGGAAGGAGAGTTTGGAAGACTGGGGATCGATTGACTTGGAAAGGTGCCATCGGCAGGTGGGGTGAGAACGCTTAAAAGAAACCTCTTGAGTGTCTAATATAGCCG
>JAKLIS010000445.1 GCA_022709485.1 Elusimicrobiota bacterium
TTTTCTACCACTGTCTGCCATTTGGCCGTCCCCCCCGCCACTTTATCGAGCAAAGTCTCCATCTCGGCCGTAAAATTCACGTCGACAATTTCCGGAAAATTTTCAACCAATTGCATATCGACCGTTTTTCCAAGTTCTGTTGGGACAAATTTCCGCTCCTCGAACCGGACATAACCGCGGTTGATGATGGTCTGAACAATCGGAGCGTAAGTGGACGGCCGGCCAATCCCGTCTTCTTCCATGGCTTTCACGAGACTGGCTTCATTAAAACGCGGCGGCGGTTCGGTGTAATGCTGCTCGGGTTTAATTGATTTTCTCGAAAGCGCTTCCCCGACTTGAAGAGCCGGCAACATTCCACTTTGTTCTCCCGGTTCGTCCGCAATGGCCCACAAAGCCAAAAACCCCCGGAACTTAAGGACGCGGCCGGTGGCCCGGAAAATGTAACTCGTGGGCGGCGTGCCAATATCAACAGTCACCGTGTCGAAAACAGCATCGGCCATTTGGCTTGCTACAAATCTTTCCCAAATCAACCGATACAATTTCATTTGATCGGGACTCAAAAATTGCTTGATGGATTCCGGCTCCCGCATGGCCGACGTGGGACGAATGGCCTCATGAGCTTCTTGGGCTGCTTTTGTCTTTGTTTTATAAACGCGCGGCTTTGGCGGCAGAAAATCTTTTCCAAATTTAGATTCGATATATTTCAGGGCTTCATCTTGAGCGACTTTGGCGACAAAAGTTGAGTCTGTTCTCATGTAGGTGATAAGACCCACCGGTCCGCCCCCACCCAATTCAATACCTTCATATAGTTGTTGCGCGACCGACATCGTGCGCTGAGTTCGAAATCCAAGCCGATGGGATCCTTCTTGTTGGAGAGAGGCGGTGGTAAATGGAGCGGGAGGTTGGCGGCGTCTTTCTTTGGGTTCGACCTGCGCCACTTCATAGCGGGCGTTTCCCAAATCGGAAACAATTTTATCCACCGCGGCCTGAGATTTAAGGTCCAGCCGGCCGAATTTCTCTTTACCATTGGCATAGAGATGCGCCCAAAAAGAGGCTTTGTCTTTATTTTCAAGTTCCACCATAAGCGTCCAATATTCTTGTGGAATAAATTTTGCGATCTCTTCTTCCCTCTGGCATATAAGCCGAACAGCCACTGACTGCACACGGCCCGCGGACAAACCCCTTTTCACTTTTTTCCAAAGTAAGGGGGATAGTTTGTAACCCACCAGCCGATCCAAAATCCGTCTGGCCACCTGAGCATCAACAAGTTTTGTGTCAATTTCTCGCGGGTGGCGGATGGCCTCTTTGATGGCTTCCGGAGTAATTTCATGGAAGGTGATTCTCTTAAATATGGCGTCGGGAGCCTTGATGAGTTTGGAAAGATGCCAAGCGATGGCTTCCCCCTCCCTGTCATAGTCTGTGGCCAGATAAATCTCTTTGGCTCCCTTGGCCGTTTTGTTCAGCTCCA
>JAKLIS010000446.1 GCA_022709485.1 Elusimicrobiota bacterium
CCCACCGCGATAACTTCGCCCGTGCATGAGTAGCCAAGCGGTTTATATTCGTCCAGGCTTCCCTGGATCAAAGCCAGGGTCCGCTTGACGCCTCGAACCCGAAGAGATTCCAAAACTTTAATGATTTTTAGGGGATTTTTACGCGCCTTGTCCAGAAGAGATTCTTTTGAATTTGAAACGGTGGCGATTTCCGTTCCGGTGCTGATAAGAGAGTGAGACACCTCAACCAATATGCTGTGGGGGCCCCGGGCCGACGCGGGTATATCTTGAACTTTCACTTCTCCTCGGCGAAGCAAGAGTTGTTTCATGAAGGAACGGCCTCTGTCCTGGGCATATCGGCCCCGGAGCCCAACGCGTAAAAATGAAACCCCGCCAGCTTCCAATTGTCTTTCGACAAGATGTGGTGAGTATCCAAAATATTTTGAGAAGCCATGAGAGGCCCCACCTCAGCCGGATTTATGTTTTTATATTCGTCATGCGCGGTGAGAACAACCGCCAAATGGGATTGTTTAAAGGCTTCCGGCAGACTTTGATTGGAAAAGTTTCGGGATTTCACATGGGGGTCATATATTCCCAATGTAACACCGGGAATACGTTTTTGGATTTGATGAATGACCTCGACCGCGGGAGATTCTCTATCATCATCCACATTCCCTTTAAACGCCAACCCCAGAATGGTGATTTTTGGATTTTTTTTGCCGTCTAAAATCTTTTCAATAACCTCCACCACATACGCGGGGGTTTCATCATTCATTCGGCGGGCCGCGTGAATAATCTTGGCTTCGGCGGGAAATTTCTCAACTAGAAACCAAGGATCCACGCTGATGCAATGCCCCCCCACCCCAGGCCCCGGCTTATGAAGATGAACCCGGGGATGCCGATTGGCGATTTCAATCACATCCCAAACGCTGATTCCCAGCTTCTCGCAAATCCGGGCGGCTTCATTGGCCAAGGCGATGTTAACGTCCCGGAAAGTATTTTCAAGAATTTTGACCATCTCGGCCACCGTCGGTTCGGTTAAATAAATTTTACCCCCAACAAACGATTTGTATAGATCCCTGATTTGAGATCCCCATTCCGGGGTGATGGCCCCCACCACACGATCATTCCGGATGAGTTCGTCCAGCGCCTTCCCGGGGATAACTCGTTCAGGACAATACGCGACCCCGACGTCTTGTCCCGGGATCAAAGCCGTCTTTTCTTTGATCATGGGAATCACAATTTCGTTGATGGTTCCGGGAGGCGAAGTGGATTCCAATATAACAATGCTTCCTTTAACCAAAAGCGGGAGGACGGATTCCAAGGCGTTTTTCACGAATGACATGTCCGCCTTGGGGGCGCCGGAACCGTTCGGGAGATAGGGCGTTGGCACCGCGATGATAAAGACATCGGCCTTGGTGGGCTTTAAATCCACGGTTAAATTTTGGGAGCCGATGGCGGCTTTGACGACGGTGG
>JAKLIS010000447.1 GCA_022709485.1 Elusimicrobiota bacterium
GAAAAAATCCCCCCGCCAGTTTAACGATGGAAAATAGGAGCTTCCATCCCCGAGACCGATCAAAGCCGCCGGCTGAAATTTCAAAATACGGGATATTTTCCCGCTTAAGGGAAGCTATCACGAAGTCCTCTTTTCGAACGATGAAAGAAACGTCGGCGTTCCGGTTTATAAATTCTTTGGCCACAGAAAGTCCGGGATAAAAATGTCCTCCCGTCCCCCCCGCCACAACAATAATTTTCACGCCCGCTCCTTTCCTTTAAGCCCGGCGGCTCTGCCGCGCGATGCTTGAGATAATGCCAAATGACATCAAAATAATAGTAAGAGAGGAACCGCCAAATGAAACAAAAGGGAGGGGCATCCCTTTGGTGGGAAGTAGCCCCGCGGCAACCCCCATATTGATCGCCGCCTGAGTTCCGATGACCAGGCTAATCCCGGCTGCCATGAGCTGCCCAAAACAAGTGGGCGCTCCTTGCGCGATCTTGAGCCCCCTCAAGCAGAGAAATAAAAACAATGCCGCGCAAATCAAGGTCCCCATCAACCCCAATTCCTCTCCCAAGACGGAAAAAACAAAATCCGTGTGAGGGTCCGGGAGAGCGGAAATTTTCACTTGAGAATTCCCCAAACCCCGGCCGAAAAGCCCGCCAGATCCCATGGCCAGCAGGCTTTGAACCAGTTGATAGCCCTTTCCCTTGGCGTCGGCCCAGGGGTCAATGTAGGCAAATAGCCGGGCGATTCGGTACCGGAATTGAAGCAGTCCCAAAATTAAGAGGGGAAGCGCCGCCAAGCTCAATATAAAAAGGTGCTTGAACCGGGCTCCTCCGATCACCAAAAGCGCTCCAAACACGAGGCTGAGCAAAATCGGCGTTCCCAAATCCGGCTCCATCAAAATGAGCCCCATGGGGATGGAGAAAAGAATGACAAGCGGCACCAACCCTTTTTTCAAATCTTTCATACGGCTTTGACGCCTGTCCATGTAATCGGCCACCAAAAACACCACAGCCAGTTTTGCCAATTCCGATGGTTGAAAATTGAAGGGGCCCAACTTAAGCCACCTTTGAGCGCCCCCCACTTCCCGCCCGACGAATAGGACCAGAATCAAAAAAAACACAGAAGCCAAAAAAAACCACCGGGAGGATTTTTGCCAAACCGTCATGGGAATGTTGGACGAGATCAAAAAAACAAGAAATCCGATAAAAGACCAAACCACCTGTTTTTTAAGAAAAAAATATTGGTCCGCGTATCTTTTTTCGGCCAAAAGAGCGCTGGAAGAATAAACCATCACCCACCCGAAAACCGTGAGACACACAATGGCGAATAAAAGAGGAAATAACGAAGGTTCGATCTACAAACGGAGTAATGGAACTTGGCGGGCACAGATTTCCTTTGAGGGAAAAAGGCTAAGTTATACATCAAATTCACGCGCGGAATGCCATGAATGGTT
>JAKLIS010000448.1 GCA_022709485.1 Elusimicrobiota bacterium
TCTTTTCGTAAGTAGCGGGCGAAAGCAGAATCTGATTATCCCCCGCCAGATCCTCCAGCCGGGCGACCATGTTCGGAGCGTCTCCGATGACGGTGTATTCAACGCGGTCGCCCGAATCCACGTTGCCCGCGATCACTTCGCCGGAGGAGACCCCGATGCCGATGGAAATTTTTTCGCCGATATTGGGGTCAAACCGGCCCAAGTTCATTCGGTCAATCTCTTCCCGGATTGAATAAGCGCACTCCACCGCGTTTAAATCGGGATTATCCAATAAAGGAAGTATGGGAAGCCCAAACACAATCATGACGGCGTCGCCGATGAATTTATCAATCGTGCCTTGATACCGGTAGACGATGGGCGCCACCTGGGAGCGAAATTCCCGAAGAAGCTCCACCACGTGGCGGGGATCCATCCGCGCGGACAACGTGGTGAAATGGCGGATATCGACCATGAGGATCGCCACCCATGTGCGGTGCCCCGTGAGCCGTTCCCTGAAACCATCTTTATTTTTTCTCATTTCATCCGCCCAGGTCCGGCCCACATAAGGGATGAGCGCGTTGGCGAATTCATGATGATAAAAATTGTCCAGCATAATTCCCGAATTATCGATGACGGACTTAAGCCAAAAAATGTTTCGCCCCAGAAAAGAAGAATAACCCAACTCCGAGTTCCCCAAGGTGATGACCCCGAAAAGGGCCCGCCGCCGAGTGGAAAAAAGCGGGAATGAAATATCCGCCTGGAGCAAATCCATTTCCTCGTTTAAAGACTGCCGTTCCCAATCCGTTAGAATCCGGCGGCTCACTTCGTCGCGAATGAGCTCTTTCTTTTCTTCCCTTAAATATTGAATAAGAAGGGAATCTGAACGAAGGAAAAACCCTTCCGACTGGGGTGGCAGACCTTGAGATTTCTTGATGTAAAAAACGGGTTTCTGAGGATCTTTAAGGAGAAGGCTGATGGACCCAAATCCCACCGCTTTCAAACTTGAATAAAGGACGTTCAACAACTCTTCCCGGTCCGCAGAAGACAGGACTCGGCGAGATAATCCTCTCAATCGCTGCATTTGGTCGTACCGCTGTGAAAAGAAAACCCGGTCCACCACATTTTGGACCCGGAACCGGAGCGGATGAAATACCAAAGCCATAATAATAGAGGCTAGCCCCAAGGCAATAAAATCGCTCTGCGGAATGAAGGGAACAAATATTTTTCGCGATACCAGGTGGGTGCCGCCGAAAACAATGAGAAGGATGAGCGTCAACGCGACAAAGGCCAAGGTTTTCCGGAAAAGTTCTGAAAAATGATATAGCTGGCTGGTGGTCAGGGCGTAGGCGGCCAAAATTAAACAACCGGTTGCGGCTAAATGGCTGGCTCCCAGGACCCACAACGTCCCACGGCCCAAGAATTCGAACGCCGCGGTCAAAAGAGCCAC
>JAKLIS010000449.1 GCA_022709485.1 Elusimicrobiota bacterium
GGGTGCGTGAGGCCGAGAAAAGTAGAGTGAGCGATTTTGGCCAGCTGCTTTTTGAAGGCGGAGTTTAACACCGGGTGGCGATGCCCAAACAAAGTGAGCCAAAGAGAAGAAACCCCGTCTAAATATTTTCTTCCATACACATCTTGGATTTTGGCCCCGCGGCCGGATTCAATGATAAGCGGCGTTTCTTTTTCCCATAGAGATTGCTGGGTGAAAGGATGCCAAACATATTTTTTATCCCAGCGGGATAAAACGACAGGTTTGGGAAATTTTCGGAAAGGGCCCGCGGTCATTATTTTTCGGAATTTTTGGCTTGCAGCCAAGCCATCAACCTTTTTAAAAGATTCTCGTCAAACATTTGAACCCCGTGACCTGGTTTAACGTCGGACCAAAAATCCACTTTGGGATTTAATTTTTTAAGCGTTTTAGAGGATTGATAGGCGTAAAGGTCGGCTTGGCTCGAGACAATCAACACAGGGCATCGGACTTTTTGTATGGGTTTCTCCGTCAATATCCCTTGGTAATTCAACCCCGGAGATAAGAGAATTAATCCCTGGGGCGGGATGGAAAGCGCAGAGAAATTAAGCGCGTCATTGGCTCCAAGGCTCGCCCCCGCTAGAAAAATTGTTTCCCGCTTAATCTTTCTCTCGCTGGAGAGAAAACGAATAGCGGATCCAATATCATCAATCATTTTTTCCCAGGCGGATCCGGGATTTGGGCTTCCAAAATACCTGAAACCGTCCGGAGATCCATCCGCGCTCTTACTCCGGGAACTGAGGCCGTGGCCGCGGGCATCATAGGCTAAATAGCCCCATCCTTCTTGGGCCAAAACCGCCATCAAGGGGGCCCATTCATCTTTCCATGCCGCTAAACCATGGAGCATAATAACGAATGGTTTATTGGGCTTGGGCGCTTCGAACAAACCGATGAGTTTTTCTCCGTCCGGGGTTTTAAATTCCACTTTCGCGGGGCTCCCCCAGACGATGGAAGGAAGCAAAAGGAGAAAGAAAAATAATTTCATTTAAAATTTCAAAAATGCGGGAATGGGAATCACGGCAGAAAGGGCCAGCGCAAAAGACCGCCTTTTTCAAGCGTGCGGGCGATCAAATCAAAATCAGTTTTCATGCGCGGAAGATTGGGAACAACGATTATTCGGCGTTGGAGGATCTTTTGAAGAACATGGGGATTGGTCTTTTCGGCTCTGGTTTTTCCCTGAAAATTATTCACAATGATACCTGCGAGAGGAATGCCTTCATGTTTCAAAGCGGCCACCGTTAACAATGTGTGATTCAATGTTCCCAAACCGGGATAGGCCACAACGATTGCCGGAAGTCTCATCCGAAGGATTAAATCGGAAACGAAAAAGTCCCTCTGAATGGGGACCTTTAGCCCCCCCACCCCTTCAACCACGACAAAATCGTGCCG
>JAKLIS010000045.1 GCA_022709485.1 Elusimicrobiota bacterium
TGAAGACGTTCTCGAAGACGGGCTTGGATTTCTTATGGGCCGTTTAAACCTCCAACACGCCAGCCTTTTCTGGTGGGATGAGGAAACGCAATGCCTTCGAATGCAGTACCAGCTTTTCAACGGAACTTTGATGGAAGGAGAGGAGACAATCCTCATCGAAAACACGAGCCCGCTTTGTCAACTGGTCCAAAATCGGGAACCTGTGGTTGTGTCTAAATCAAATCCTTGGATTGCCTTTCTTCCCTTGGGATCAAAAAATGAATTTTTCGGGGCGGTTCGTTTTCAGCGAAAGCTGCCTTTGCCGCGGGGGGCTGCTCTGGCTGGACTTCCCCCTCTTGAAGGTCCGCGGCCAGATCATGATCGCGTATATCCCCTTTTAGAAGATATTTCCGTGATCCTCTCATCTAAGGTGGAAGCTATTTTTCATGACAGAAAACATTTGAAAAAAGAAAGGTATTTTCGCGCGGGAACCGAAATTTCAACGGCTGTTGTTGAAGTTCCCCGGCTTCATGAAATGCTTCAGTCCGTCTCTCGAAGCATTGTTCAGAATTTGGGCGTCGATCGCGTGAGAATTTATCTTTTGGAGCCCAGCAAAATGACGTTGAACGGTTTTTCAGGAATTCAAATTCCAGGCCGCGTGCTGAGTCTAGAAGAAGAAAAATTTAGCCTGCGGGAAGGAGCCAATCCTCTTGTGGACGCCGTGATGAGCGTTTCGCGTGAGCTTATTCTGGGACCTTCCGGCGGCCGTATTGTCTACATTCCCCTGGTTGTGGGCCGCCAAATTGTCGGATTAATGGTGGTGGATAATTTATTGAGTCAACAAGATATTGATGAGGAACAATTGGGGGCTTTGAAAACACTGGCCGGGCAAATCGGAATGGCCATTGTGAACGCCAAACTTTTTGAGGATATTGAACAGCAGGCCATCACAGATGGGCTTACAAAGCTTTATGTTTACAGGTATTTTCAACAACGTTTAAAGGAAGAGATCGACAGGGCGGACCGCTATGCCTATAGTGTGGCTCTGGTCATGATGGATGTGGATAATTTCAAAAAATTTAATGACAATTATGGGCATCCATTGGGAGACAAAGTGTTGGAATTTTTGGCTCAGTCCATACGCGGTAATATCCGCCGAATCGATTTGGCAGCTCGTTATGGGGGAGACGAATTTGTGCTACTTCTCCCGGAAATTTCTGAGCGGGAAGCGTGGCTCATGGGCACCCGGCTTTTGAACGCGCTCAAAGAATGCACTCTTCGCACTTCCGACGGACAACTCATTCCTATCGCTGTCACAATGGGAGTGGCCCTTTATCCTACCGACGCTCGAAACGGTCGCGACCTTATAGAGTGCGCTGATAAGGCTTTATACTGGGCAAAACGGCATAGCCGAGGGGACATTTGTTTTTATCGCCAGGCTCCTATTCCTGATAAAAAAGAACAAAATAAACAGCCTCCCAACGCCGAAAAAATGGCATAATTTTCCTGTCTTCGCGTTAAGTCCACACCGTTTCAAGCTGAAAAGTAAGGCTGAATTTACCCTAACCCTCATGGCCCAGGTTCTCTCGCCGAAGGCCATTTTCATTAAATAACGAATATATGTACTTTTCGCGACTTTTGGCTGTTCATTGTGTCTAATTTTTACAAATAATTAACAGCTTCTTAATGCCTTCTTAATCCGTATTAAGTTACTATTTAAGTGAAAAACTTTAGTCTAATGCCGTTGCCTCTGGGAGAATAAAATGGGTCATATGAGGAGAGGAAATGGTGGTTGGCAACCCTTTCTAAACCTGGTCAAAAACCTGGGTTTGGGCGCCTTCATTATTTTCACTCTTTGCATAACTGCCAAGGCCGCTTTCCAAGAAAACCTTTGGGGCGCTCGGCCCGCTAGCTTGGCCGGGGCTTTTACCGCCCTCGCTGATGACGCCAACGCTCCCGCTTACAATCCTTCCGGAATCGCTCTCCTATCCCAATCTGAACTTACTCTCATGTACGCAGAACTTTACACAGGTCTTGATCTCTACGCGGGTCAAGACACCTCAAAACTGGGATTGGGCTATTTTAGCTTTGCCCCCAAAATCCGCGATAATCGGTTTGGCCATTTTGGCATGAGTTGGTCCAACCTTAAAGCCACCGCCCTCTATAACGAAGATACTTTTTTCCTCACCTATGCGAACGCCACCTCTTTTTACAGAGGACCAGAAGATGAAATGGTCCTCGCTTATGGCGCTAATCTGAAATATCTTAAACGAACATTCGACCTTGATTCCGATACCAGTTCAGATCCTGTTTTTAGAAATGGAAATGGATCGGACGCTTTTACCGCTGACCTGGGTCTCATCTTGAGGCCCAATTTTTCTTTGGCTCCCGGCTTGAAAATCGGGTTGGCCGCTCAAAATATAACCGAGCCTGATATCGGCTTGGCTCAATCAGATCGCGTGCCGGCCTCCTACACCTTGGGGCTCGCTTATCAGGACCGGGATTTTCGGCTCATTAATCCCACTCTTGACATCACCCGGCGGCGCGGACGCACGCTTGTCACCGCCGGATGGGAAGGATGGTTTCTCCGCGACGCGTTCGCGTTTCGTGTGGGAGGAAACGAGGATGATCTGGGTGCGGGTCTCGGTTACCAGTTTCATCTGTTTAGCGGTGTGATTTTGCGATTGGATTATTCGCTCATTTGGCCCCTCGCCGTTGAAGATTCAGGCGGGAGCCATCGGATTTCTTTGACAACGTCCTTTTAAGCAATAAAGGGCAAACGGATTTTATTTGAGTGTACGGCCTCTCGACCCTAACTCGATTTGGCCACTCAAATGGCCTTCATGATTAATGGAAAGTCGTTGGTCATGAATGAACAAAAGTGAAGTTGCGCAACTTCAAGACTTGAGAAAGAAGGCTAATTCACTCAAATAAAGAAACAAAATAAAAAGAGGGTAGCGGAACGAAGGTTCTGAAAAACCCAAAGGAGACTAAAATGAAAAAGCAACTAGTAGCGCTAGGCGCACTTCTTGCCACCATTGTTGGATTTTCAGCAATGGTTCAGGCGGCAACACCTGTCGCCGGTTCAGCAAGAGTATTCTTGGCCTCGGCGACCACTGGCGGAACGCTTAAAGCGGAGTTTGGCATCAAACTTCGACCGGTGGCCAATCCAGACGGCACTGGAGCAGACCTTACAAGAATAGCTTGGTCAGGAGCTCTTCCGAACGGCGGTTGGAAAATTGCCAATACGGTCCTCAAAACAACTTGGACAGTAACGGATGCAAACGGGGGTATTACCATCTACACCGATAACCAGAACGCAGCCGCTCTACCGCGGTTTGTGCCACCCCTCCCGGCAGATCCGCATAACGTTGCCAATGATCCCAGTGGTTTGCTTCGCGGAACAAGCGGAACGACCAGTTCACCCGGATTGTCATTGGGATGGTCCATTAAACCCAGTTCAATGGTCGTTAATGGAGCAGGCGACACAGGCATAAGGCCGGAAGACCCGAATGCGGCCACGTCTGATTCGTACCTGTGGTTCTACATGGTTGATAAAAGCAATCCCGGTATCGACTTCGACGGAGATGGCTGGGATCCAGTTAATGATGACAATGACACTGAGGCGTTCGCATATGGATCTTCCTATGTGACCATGATTCGGTTCAATGGTATTCACCAAGTTCAAAGTGGAGATTTTAGCTCAGGCTATGCTCCCGACCCTGATAAGACGTCTTACGTCTACATCGAGGCCAACTTTGCGTCAGCCACGGCTCAGACAACGTACCAAACAAGTCGTGTAACAGTCGAAGCCTACTTGCAATAACGTGACAAAAGCTTAATTGAAGTTTGAGGAATGCAGTCTGGTGGCGGGGAAATCCCGCCACCAGCTGCCTCCCAAACTTAATGAAAGAAAGGAGGACGAATATGAAAGCGAAAAGTTCGGCGCATAATTGGAGAGGAATAATCTTCTTCATTTTGTGCGGATCTCTTGCGGGTGAACTTTTCGCTATTCAGGTCGTTCCCAGCGTCCAAATATTGGATTTAAAACCCGGGGAAAAGGCGGAAGGCCAGTATCAACTTCTAAACACTGAAGGCAGGGATATGACTCTTTTTCCCCACGCGGTGGATTGGTTTGTATTAAATGGGAACGAAAATTACTTAGCTGAAAAATGGCTCACTTTCGAAAAGGAAAAAATCCCTTTTAAAAGCGGGGAAACTGTTGTGGTCCGATTCAAGGTTTACGTGCCCAAAGGAGCCAAAGGAGAACTGGCGGGCGGGGCTTCTTTTACAATGGATGAAGGAATTGAAACCAATCTCGTCAAAAAAATGACATCCGTGGTCTATGTGGCCATTAAAGGAACTGAAAAATTTAAAGTTAATTTGGTTGCCTTCCAAGTGACCCCGAGCACCGTTTCACTACAGGCGGGAGTGATATTGGAAAATCTTGGTAATGTCCATGTCCGCCCCTATGGATGGATAAATATTTCAGACGTGAAAGGAAAGCCTTGGGCCAATATTGAAATTCATCGCAACAATCCCTTGTTTCCCGGCCGAAAGGAGCCGTTTTACGGGTCCGTTCCTCCCTTTAATCTTCCCGTGGGAGAATACTTGGTCAAAATCAGCATTTCCGACGCTGATAGGGGAAAAGATCTCGCCCAAGGCGAAAAAAGATTCCGAATGACAAAAGATCGAAAAGTGGAGCTCATTACAAAGTGAGAATACGATGAATAAAAATGAGACCAACATCATTATAAGGAGCGGGGCAAGCGCTCTTGTCCTGGCTCTTTTATTGCTTGTTGGGTTTGCGTTCATTGTTAATGCGGCCAGTCCCGTCCCAGGATCGGCTCAAGTATTTACGGCGGGCGTTACGGTGGGCGGAGACGCCCCCTTCTTGCCGATGCTCATTGCCCATATACCGCTCCGCGGAATTTCTCCCGTTTCAAAATTGGTCATTATTCAAGGGGAAGCCGGTGCCAATCCCTCTAAACACCTGGTCTTTTTCCCCGACCGGGTATTCCCTCAAGACGATCCTCCTCCGGGCGAAGGAATTTTAATTCGGCTTCAATACCGTATGATCCCATTGGATGTCACGGATCCGGAAACGGTCCCATTCTCTGAAATTTCGTTGCACTCGTTTTTGGATCCGGTGCCTTTCGCTTTCCAAATTCCTCTCGAGGATATAACACAAGGAGATTTGCAATATAGAATCATTGCCCATCGACTTCACAGCGGGACGACCAATCAAGCAGAAACAGCCGCTGTTCCTTCCGAAGCCATGGAAGACTCTGATTCATGGGTAACAGTGGGAGTAAAAGCCGGCGCCAACAACGCATTCGATATGTCCGGGGGCCGTCTGGAAGTTTTTGATGGAAATCCAAACGATTGCGAGACTTCCGTGGACATCCCAGTTGGCTTGTTGGGAACGACTTCCGACATCGCTTTAACAGAAATTCCTGTTAATAGCGGTCTTCTGCCGCCATTGGATGGAATTACTCAGCCTTTAAAAGCGTACCGAATGGATGCGGGGCAGAGAATTTCAGGGTCACTTTTGGTTAATGTTCTTTATCCGGATTTTGTTTTCCCTCAAGGAAAAGATGGGATTTTAGACGGAACAAGTTACCCCGTCTCTATGGCTGGGATTGCCTATTGGAATGGGAAAAAATGGCAACGTCTCGGGGGCCGAAATGATAACGCGGTTAATTGTTTGTCCGCCAGAATCGGGCCTTTTGAGTACCTTGTTGTTATCCCGATGGCGCCTTTGACCGCCGAAGATAGAAGGACTTTGGCCCGAATCATTACGCCAAATGACGACGGCGAAAATGATGCGGCGGATTTTAGATTCGCCGATCCCACCCAAAATCTAACCATTGAAATTTTTGACGTGAACGGCCACCGGGTGCGGTCTATTCGAGGAGCCGGGGGGGATCTAAAATGGAACGGCCGAGACGATTCCGGGAAAATTGTGGAAAGCGGCGTTTACATTTATCAATATGAATTCGAAGGGACCCGTGTAAGCGGGTTAATTGCGGTGGCCAAATAATATGGAATCAAGAAAAATTATTAACGCGATAATTATCGGCCTGGGGATCTTTTTCCTGGTGCCCGTCACTTCCTTTGCTGAAGCCACGCGGGAAATATTCACGGATGGAGGTCTCTTTGATGGGCCCAACCCGGATTCCGATCCGTGGCTTTCCACCATTTGGTCATGGTCAGGAGGAGGAATCAGTCAAAATTATGAATATACGGGAGACGCGGCTCCTCCTGAAGGATTAGAAGTGGGTTTTGCCGATACGGACAGCGGATATTTGGGGTACGGAATATTTCACTTAAATCCCGGGAATCCCGCCGTTGATTACGGCCGGGATTATTCCGCCTATACCGGAGGCCATATTCGCCTTTTTCTTAAGTGCTATACCAACGTCAAGTTAGAGATTAAATACTATCGAAGCGGAACGCCCTACACCGCTGTGTGCAACCTGGGCCTTGTGAACGGCACCAACGGGAGTTGGGCGGAAGTTGTCCTTCCCTTTACGTCCTTCACCGCTCAGGCCCCCGGAATTAATTTTGCCGAAATTGCATCTCCCCTTATGGTGACCACCGTTGGGACGGGTGAAAAATCTATTTTCATTGACCACGTTCGCTGGACAAAACCGTTGGCCAGCCTCCAAATATTCCCCGGTTCTGTTCAAGTGAACCCTGGTAAAAAACGCCAATTTACCGCCGAGGGCCGGGATTCCGCGGGCGATTACGTGGCCGTTTACTCCACTTATATTGCGGGCACGAACGTGGGGACAATGAATCCAGCGATTCCTCGTTGGGGCATGTCTTCGGTATTGACGGCCGGCACGGCTAGTGGAAATGTAACCGCCTCTGCCAGAGCGGTTGGTTACGTGTTCCGAAGCGCCGATGCATCCGTGACGAACACCGCAGCGGATTTATCCTCCGTTCTCGGTATATTAAGCGAAAATACCAATATCACTCGGCTGAATTTGGACGAAGGCTCCTCTTCTCAGGACGGGGCTTTTGTCGTTTTTCCTTCCGTCACAGATTCCACCCGCCCGAATGATCCCCCCGCCGTTCAAAACGATTATGGAGATTTAGTGGAAGGGTCTTTCAGTGTAAAAACCACGGTTCAAATCCAACCGTCCGGCGGTTATGGCGGTTGGGCTGTTCAATGGGGGAAAGCGGCGGATGGGGATGGCATCACAAAAGACATGAGTCTTTTTTACGAGGGGTTTATTCGGATGTGGATCAAGGCTCCTTCCACATTGCAAAGCAAATTATGGGTGGGAATGCGTTCCGGGAACGTAAAAGCCGGGAAAGAACTTTCTAAGGCTCTTTTGAGTGATTATGGCGTTGTTTTTGATAATAAATGGCATCCAGTTGAAATTCCGTTGGCGGACTTTGCAAAATCGTGGCCGTGGGCCGATATTTCCCGAACCAAAGTATTCTTTTCCCTGACGGTGATTGGGGCCACCAGCGGTACGGCCGCGGATCGAACTTTTATGGTGGACAATGTCCGGTGGGACAACAAACAATTGGGGCCTTTGGCCACGATACAAGTCCTTCCCAATTCTGCCACGCTTCCTTTAACAGCCAAAAGAATATTTAAAGCGATCGGATTTGATTCGAACGGGAACCCCGTCGACATTGCTCCCGATTGGGATATGCCGGGAAACATTGTTGGAACCCTTTCCGCCACATCCGGCGTCACCACAACACTAACGGCCGCTGACGCACCGGTCACGGGTACGCTCCGCGCGAGCGTGGGATCTGTTTCTGGCTCGGCGAATGTATCGGTTCAAAATTTAAATCTTCCCTATGTGTTTAATGTCTATTCAGACGCGGGATTTGGCGGCACCATGGGGATATCTACCGGGCCAGCCTCTGCGACCAATACATACCTTGACGCCTTTCCTAATACAACCACGGGCGGGGCCCCGGAAGGTTCAACTTACTTTCGATCCAATTACACCCTTCAGAACTCATCAGAGGGACAGGACGCCTTTGCGGTTTGGTATGTGGAAGAACCCGGTTCTCCTCGTTATATGCGCCATTATGAAGAGGGATATCTCAGTTTCAATGTCCGAACGAACCGGGATCTTGAAATTTCCATTTGTTCCTCAAATGTGGATCCGAATTTCAATCGAGCCAAATTCCGCTTGAGTGAATTGGGTGTGCCCATCAATAATACCTGGCAGAGAGTCCTTATTTCTCTGGCCAATTTTTCAGAGAAAGAAAATGTGGACTTCTTAAACATCAAAACCTTTTTCGTCATCGGCGCTATTTCAAGCCAAATCGGCGAATTGAACGACCAGGTGTTTGATGTGGATGACGTGAAGTGGTTGACGGCTTCCGGCGATTCCCCCGACAAAAACAAGGTTTATCAAGGTGTAATCAATAAACAAAGGCCGACGGGGCTTTTGCAGTCATTTACCTCTGCGC
>JAKLIS010000450.1 GCA_022709485.1 Elusimicrobiota bacterium
CCTTTAAAACCCAACCTGAATAAAACAACGAGATCTCGCGCTTGAACAATTCTCGTTAGACCACGGACAAAGTTAACCATGGACCGAATGGGATCCGGTGCCAACCCCGGGCTATTAACAGAGCCGGCGGGAGTGGAAACGACAAAAAGTTTTTTCCCAACAAAAATCTTTTCTAACGGACTTTTCTCGCGATCAAAGACGGAGAGATAATGGGTTTCGGATCCTTGAGCCACTTCGGTGATTTTGGGAGAGGCGACCACATAAGAAACGCCTTTTTCTCTTAATAGGGTCGTGATGCCCGGGGTGTGAAATCCGCCAACCACAAGAAGGCTAAATGAGGATGGGTTTGAGGTCGTCTCCCTCTCCGTTTGATCCAACAAATTTTTGACAATGGAGCTGTTTCTAAGGCTGGCGGCCGAATAAAATTCTTCGAACGAGATCAACGGAAGATTGAGTGATCCGCGCAAAGACTGATAGGTTTCCCATTCTTGGGGCGTGAGTGAAAAGTCGAGTAGCTTTAGGGCCAAGTAAACGGCTCGGCTTTCTTTTACAATTCTTTTCTCCACTTCATTTTTTGAAAGCTGATGATAAACCAGGCGCTCCAACTCATCGACTTCAGAAAACAGCGCGTCGGCCTTAATTCCATCCGAGAGAAGGACGTACCGGATATATTCATCAAAATGCGGCGTTCTTTCTAGATGAATCCCTTTGTTCTGGCACAGCGCCTTCAAGTAAGTGTAGTAGTCGGCAAATGAGTAAATTCCCTGCTGATAACCCAAACTGTAATGAATAAGGGTTTCCAGTTCTTCTGTCTTTAATTTTTTAACCAGAATCTCCAAAACATGGCGTCGCTCGGTTTCAATTTTGGCCATATCCATTTTCTTTTCCATGGCGTAAGCTTCAAGGAAAAGATCGGCGTTAAAAGACATCTTCTGAAACCGGGCCAATTGGATAAGAAACTCCGCCAAGGAGAGGGTCCCCAATCGGTATGACTGAACAACAGCGTCAAAAGCCCTCAATTCCTCAGAAAAGGCGCTTCTTTTTTCCAGGTCCAACCGGGCTTGGTGGGATTTGAGGATTTTTAGAAAGGCCTTTTTTTGGGGAGAGGCGTTTTTGTATGCCATGACATTTTGTGTGTAGAGCCGATTGTCATCCACTCCCCAAAACTTAAAGCCGCGTTTCCCTATTTCCGGATAACTGGTGAACCCCGCGTGAGCCGGCCCGCTGATCTCGCCTTTGGCAAAAAAAGCGTCCGCCACCCGGCGGGCCGCCTCCCGGTTTGAAAGGGCTTTGTAATCGTCATAGAGGAACGGCCCTTCGGCCCCTTCCAATCCCACGACAATGGGATCACTTCCTTGGAGTTGACGAGTGAAAGTTGGCGATTCCCGATGGCATCTTGGACACCTTCGAGTGTGAGAAGTGT
>JAKLIS010000451.1 GCA_022709485.1 Elusimicrobiota bacterium
TTTCTTTGTCAACAATGAGTTTGGTAAGCCCCTCGGGATGATCCAACGTAAGCGCCCGGCCGGAAGCCGACCATGGGAATTTGGCGATCTTGATTGGAATATTTTTCAGTTTGGCTTCCGTCTCTGTCAAACCGCACCAAGCGATCTCGGGATCAGTAAAGACGACAGCGGGGATAATGATGTTTTCAAAGGTCCGGCCGCCGCCCAGAATTGTGTCCACCGCCACTTTGGCTTCCTTGGCCGCTTTGTGTGCCAGCATGATTCCGCCCGCTACGTCTCCGATCGCCAAAATTTGGGGATCGTCTGTTTCCTGGCGATAATTTATCTGAATAAATCCTTTGGCGTCTTTGACGATCTTGGTGTTTTCCAGGCCCAGCCCGCTCGAGTTGGGAGATCGGCCGATGGCCACCAACACTTTGTCATAAAGTTCTTCTTTGTTTTTGGGTTTGGCCTCAAAAGTCACTTTTATTTTTTTCCCGGCGGTGGCCATTTTCAAAACTTTGACTCCGGTTCGTATTTCTTTAAAAGCGAGCTTGGCGGATTTGATTACGGGAACAATCAAGTCCGGATCGGCCCCGCCCGAAAGAATAGAATCCAGGGCTTCCGCCAAAACCACGGAGCTTCCCATAGCGGCGTACACCGTTCCCAATTCCATTCCGATATATCCACCCCCTACGATGAGAAGATCTTGGGGGACATCTTCAATTTCTAAAGCGCCGTCCGATGTCATGACGCGGGGATTGCCCAAATCAAAGGTTTTGGGAATGACCGGTTTGGACCCAACCGCCACAATGGCTTTTTTGAAGCTGATATATTCCTGTCCGTTGTCTGTTTCGACGCGAAGAGTATTGGAATCTTCAAAAAATCCCCTGCCTTTCATGTAATTGATTCCCTTGCCCTTGGCGTAACCCCTTATGCCGGAACTCAATTTTTCAAGAATCGATTCTTTCCAGTCCTGCAATTGATTGAGATTGACTCGGGGAGGCTCAAAATGAATTCCCATACGGTCTGACCCTTTTGCCTCTTTCAAAATATGAGTGGCGTGAAGCAATGCCTTGGAGGGAATGCAGCCCCGATTTAAACAGATGCCTCCGGGCCGCTTGTCTTGCTCGACTAAGATGACCTTAAGGCCGCGCTCCGCTGCGTAAAAAGCCGCGGTGTATCCGCCCGGCCCCGCGCCCACGATAACGAGATCCGTTTCCATCTTTTTCAGCACAATGACATCCTCCTATTTCTTTCGTCCCGGTTTAGGGTTTGGTTCTTTCCCGCCCGGAGAAGCCTGAACTTGTTTAAATTCTTCAATTTCTTTGACCAGATCCACCGTAAACCGCGCCGCGTCGGCGCCGTCAATCACCCGATGGTCATAAGAAAGACCCAAGGGAAGCATCATCCGAGGGATCAATTTATCGTCGATATAAACA
>JAKLIS010000452.1 GCA_022709485.1 Elusimicrobiota bacterium
GCCACGGCCTTCGGTTTTTTCCGGAACTTCGGCCCGATTACGTCAAACTTGACATGCTCCATTTCCGGGAGATGAGCAATGATTTCGAAAAGCGGTCCGAATTTACACAAACAGTGGGGTTGATAAAACAGTTTGGGTCCAAAGTCATTTGCACAAAATTGGAGTCTCGCGGGGACGCGTTTCTCGCGGTCAAATCCGGCGTGACCATCGGTCAAGGATTCCTATTTGCTCGTCCGGCCCTTCCCCCCGCCATTTCCAGTTCCCAAAGTGGTTTAAAAAGATAATTGGATTCCGGGGCATTAAAAAGAGATTGAAATTTCGACGCGAAATTTTGAAGGTCGATTACGAGAAGTAGCGATGGCAAGAGAGAAAAAGCCTATTAAACTAAATAGGCAAAAGTCCCAAATAGGAGTTCCTCATTGTTATGGATGAGCCTGTATTGACGACATTTGGGGGCCGGTTTCAAGCCCTTCGCCTTATTCAAAAAGGCAACGAAACGGAGACCTATTTGGGCCGGGATTTATCGAACAACTCCGATATCATCATTAGAACCATCCCTGAGGAAATGGTTTCCAAAATCACTCTTAAGCGGCTCAATCATCGAATGTCCGTTCTCCATTCAATACAATTTTCCCAATTCGCGCCGGTGTTTCACATTGACCGCCATGAAAACAAAATTTTTCTCGTAAGGCCCTTTGTTGACGGAACATCTTTGGAGCAGAGACTTCGGGAAAAACCCTTAACCGTGGAAGAGGCCCTTCATTTGGGATGTTCCGTGTTGGAAGTTTTGCAGGAGATTCACCGGTTGGGCCTTCTCCATCAAAACATCAGTCCGCGGAACATTCTGATTTGCAAAGAAAATCCCAACAATGTGGTTTTTTTGGACAATTGGTTTCCTTCTCCGATTAAATTGGACGACGTGGCCATCCAGCACACTCTTGTCAGTGCCAAGCACATGTCCCCTGAGCAGGCGGGTCTTTTGACGGTCGACATTGATCAAAGCTCCGATCTCTATTCTTTCGGCATTTTGATGTTTGAATGTTTGGCAGGACGGCCTCCTTTCGAAGGAAAGATGATCGGAGATGTTTTGAAACAACATCTTACCACCCGGCCTCCCGATTTAAAAAAATTGAATCCTCTTGTTCCTCATTCTTTAAACAAGGTGATCCAAAGATGTCTGCGGAAAGAACCCGGGGATCGGTATCAGAAGGCGCAAGCGCTTTTTATGGATTTGCGGACCATTCGCGACGCTTATAGAAGGGGGGTTAAGGAGCCCATCCTCATTCCGGGTTTGTTCGATCAAAGACAGACCCTCACGGAGCCCGCGTTTATCGGCCGAGATAGTGAGATGTTTCTTCTTAAAACTCAGTTGGAACAAACAAAGAAAAACCTCGGGGGAATTGTTTTGCTGGAATCTGAA
>JAKLIS010000453.1 GCA_022709485.1 Elusimicrobiota bacterium
CAAAAACGGCCTATGGGGGGTCTTTTTGTTCTTCTATAGCCAAAGGTCGGTTGTTTGCCAGCCAATTCCACCCCGAAAAAAGCGGTGAGGTGG
This sequence comes from Elusimicrobiota bacterium, assembly GCA_022709485.1. Classification (GTDB taxonomy): domain Bacteria; phylum Elusimicrobiota; class Elusimicrobia; order F11; family F11; genus JAKLIS01. The sequence continues at coordinate 94 of JAKLIS010000453.1, forward strand.
GGCAGAAATTTCTAAAAAATATGATCAACATGGTAAAGGAAACGAAATTCTGATGTTCATAATCCCTGCAATTGACATCAAGGGAGGCAAGTGTGTTCGCCTCCAACAAGGTGAAGCCGACAAAGAAACGATTTATTCTGATAGTCCGCTCGAGGTGGCCAAAAAATGGGTTTCCATGGGCGCTGAAAGACTTCATGTCATCGATTTGGATGGGGCCTTTAAAGGACAACCGGTCAATCTGGAAACGGTTTTGGCCATTAAAAAAGAAACAGGCGTTTTCGTTCAAATGGGGGGCGGGTTTCGAACCATTGAAGCCATTGATTCCTTCGTTCAAACCCCTATTGATCGGGTCATCCTTGGAACCATGGTGTATGAAGCGGCTGGGGATGCCGCCACCGCGTTGGAAAGGAATCAGAACCGAATTTTGGTCGCCCTCGACACCAAAAACGATATGGTGGCCACAAAAGGATGGACCGATATCACTGAAATTCCCGTCAATGTGGCCTTATCCGTCATTGAAAAAATCGGCTGCCAGGAAATCATTTTTACGGATACGGCGAGGGATGGAATGCTCAAAGGGGTTAATTTGGACAGCGTGAAGAAAGTCGTGGCGACCACCAAAATGAAGGTCATTGCGGCCGGAGGGGTGACTTCTTTGGAAGACATCGAAAGCCTAAAAAAGTCAAATGTAGCAGGATGTATCATCGGAAAGGCCCTATATGATGGTAGAATTGAACTTAAGAAAGCCATTAAAATAGCGGGTTAACAATGCTTTCTAAAAGAATCATCCCTTGTCTTGATGTGGATAAGGGCCGCGTAGTCAAAGGAACAAAATTTTTGAATCTTCGGGATGCCGGGGATCCCATTGAAGTGGCCAAACGCTACAATCTGGAAGGCGCCGACGAACTGGTTTTTTTGGATATTACCGCTTCTTCGGATCATCGCCCCATCCTGTTAGATGTTGTCTCAAAAACAGCCGAGGAAGTTTTTATCCCGTTAACAGTCGGGGGCGGAATTCGAACCGCGGAGGATTTTCGGACTCTTCTTTCGGCCGGGGCGGACAAAGTCTCTATCAACACGGCGGCAGTTCAAACCCCATCGGTCATAAGCCAGGCGGCTGAAAAAGTGGGGAGCCAATGCGTCGTGGTGGCCATCGATGCCAAAAAAAGAAGCCCGGGACGCTGGGAAGTATTTACCCATGGCGGGCGGACTCCCACGGGAAAAGACGCCGTCCAATGGGCCCGGGAAGCCGAACGCCGGGGGGCCGGTGAAATTCTTCTCACCAGCATGGACGCTGATGGCACCAAAGCGGGATTTGATTTA
>JAKLIS010000454.1 GCA_022709485.1 Elusimicrobiota bacterium
TGTTGGGCGATTTGACGTCTTTTTTCATTCCATTGATTAAGCCTTTTCAGTTTTGCGCGCAAAACCGCCGCTTGTATCCCATCCAAGCGGCTGTTGAGCCCGATAACATCGTGGAAATATTGAGCTGACCTCCCGTGATTGGCCAATTGTTCAATTTTTTTAGCCAACTCAGGGGAGTGGGTGGTGACGGCGCCGCCGTCCCCAACTCCGCCCAGGTTTTTCGTGGGATAAAAACTAAAACAACCCGCATCTCCCAAAAGCCCCACTCGTTTATTTTTATATTCGGCCCCGTGGGCTTGGCAGGCATCCTCAATGACGAAAAGATTGTGCTTGCGGGCAATCGTCATGATGGGATCCATGTCGGCGGCTTGCCCGAACAGGTGGACCGGAATAATGGCCTTTGTTTTGGGACCAATAGACCGCTCAAGCAGATTAACGTCCATGTTGTAGGATTTGGGATCAATGTCGATAAATTTCGGCGTGGCTCCGACGGCACTGATGCATTCCGCGGTGGCGATAAACGTAAATGGTGTGGTGATGACCTCATCTCCAGACCCGATGCCCAAAGCTTTCAAGGTGAGTATGAGGGCGTCGGTCCCATTGGCCACGGGGACGCATATTCCGCCACCGCAAAATTCAGCGAATTCTTGAGCGAATTTTTGAACCTGCTCGCCGCCGATGTAAGCCGCGTTATCAAAAATGTCCTTTAAAGCGGCATCCACTTCCTTTCGAAGCTCTACATCGGTAATTTTGACGTCTATTAACGGAATTGACATAAAATATTCTCCAAATTTTGGACCATGATTTTTGTTGAAAATTGGTGGGCCGTTTTAAGGCCCTTTTTTGACAGTTGTTCTCGTAACGAAGGGTCTTCTATCAGTTTTTTAATGGCTTGACCAAGGGCCTCCGGTTCATTAGGGGAAACCATAAGTAAATTTTCACCCTCCTGCGCAAAATCAAGAACCCCGTCCACAGCGGTTGTCACAGCCGGAGTTTCACACGCCATGGCCTCTAAAAGGGCATTAGGCATGCCTTCATACCGGGAGCTTTGAACATAAATGTCCATTGCCGAATAAATCGCGGGCATGTCCCGTCGTAAACCAAGGAATTGAACGGGAAGGGATTTTATTTGGGCCAAATTCTCAAGGTTTGCTTGTTCTTTTCCCTCTCCAACGATGATGACTTTGAATGGAAGTGTTGTGCTTGCGACGGAGGCCAGACCCTGGATTAGACAATCGAACCCTTTTTGTCGGTGCAGTCGGCCGGCGCCGCCGATTAATATATCGCCCGGACCCAGGCCCAATTCCCCCCTAATTTTATCCCTCCCCGCGAGGTCTCTGACAAATTTCTCAGTGTTGACGCCGTTATAAACCACATAAACTTTCTCCTCTTTATACCCGATTG
>JAKLIS010000455.1 GCA_022709485.1 Elusimicrobiota bacterium
TGTGAGGAATTGTTCCAGACCTCTGACAGAAAGCTGAATCTCCACGATTTTCTTGAGGAGCCGAAGCTGCTCGGAATGTTCTTGAATGCCGGCCAGAATTTTGGCGTGGCCTTCGGTGATTTTTCCTTCGCGAAGAGCGGCTTGGACGTCTTCATGAAGCCTTAAAAACCTTAAATTATTGGCCACGGTGGAACGGCTCACACCCAAGGTCTGGGCCACGTCTTCTTGTGTGAGGTCGTATTCTTTCATGAGAGCGTCCAACGCCAAGGCTTTTTCCATGGCATTTAAATCCTGGCGCTGCAAATTCTCGATGAGGGCCAGCTCAAACCGCTCCCGGTTCGTCAGTTTTTTGACCAAACAAGGGACGGTTTCAAGTCCCGCCAGTTTTGCGGCGCGCCACCTTCTTTCCCCCATGACAATTTCGAATTCGTCATTAATGGGACCTTCGGTAACAACCAACGGCTGGGCAATCCCGTGTGTCTTTATAGAGTCGGCCAACTCCTCTAAAGACGCCTCATCAAACTCCGTCCGAGGCTGATGCCGGTTTGGCCGAATATTCTCAATATCAATTTCTCTAATTTCATTGGCGGGAACCCGGGCCGCATGGGTCACCTCCATCGCTGTTTTTACGACTTCATTTCCCGTCGTTGAAGATAAAAGCGCGTCAAGTCCGCGACCAAGTGCTTTATGAGCCATTTTTACATTACCCCCACTTTTTCAGGCGTCATTTCCTGTAGTTCGGTGAGCCGAACATTATTATTTTGTAAAAATTCATCCGCCAATAGCTTGTAGGCCCGCGCGCCCACAGATTGGCTGTCGTATATTACCCCGGGCTTCCCAAAACCGGGCGCCTCGGCCAGCCGGACATTTCTCGGAATGATGGTCCGGTAGGTTTTCCCCGGAAAGTGTTTTTCAACTTCTTCTTTCACCTGTCTTGAAAGATTCGCGCGGCCGTCGAACATCGTGAACAAAATACCTTCAATTCCCAACTCCGGATTAAATCTTTTCTGAATATGATCCACGGTTCGAATGAGCTGGGTCAATCCTTCAAGCGCGTAATACTCGCATTGAAGAGGAATGAGAACAGATTGGGCGGCCACAAACGCGTTGAGGACCACAAGTCCCAACGAGGGCGGACAATCCAAAAAAGCGAACTGATATTGGGAATCCAAACCCTGAAGAGCTTCTTTAAGGCGCCGCTCCCGGCGATCAAATGAGGCCAATTCCAACTCGAGCCCCACCAAGTCCACCCCGGAAGGAATAAGCCCCAGGTTGGCCACTTCCGTTTGAATAACGATTTCCGAGATGGGTTTTTGTCCCGATATAGCGGAGTAAATTCCCGAATCAATGCCCGCCTTGGGGGATCCCAGGCCCGATGTCACATTGGCTTGC
>JAKLIS010000456.1 GCA_022709485.1 Elusimicrobiota bacterium
TCATGATCAGATCGGCGCAAATGAGCTTGCCCAGCTTGCCCTGTTGCAGCGCCATGCGGATCTGGTGGTTGATGGGGTTATAGCGGCTATCAAAATCCACGGCGAGGATTTTGCCTGCCTTTTTGGCGGCGGCGATGGCCGCTTCGCTAATGTTGTTTTTACCAATCCCGAACCTGTCTTCTGTTGAAAAGAGAATTCCCCATCCATTTTTAATGGTCATTTCATCTTTTTGATCGGGGAACATGACCGCGCCGGAAAATGTGTCAAACCCAAAAACAAGGTCATACATCTTCATTTTAAAGCCGGGGTCGAAAACAGAATTTAACAGGTGATAATGTTCTCCGCCGTTGACGGCGTTATAAACTTTTATTTCCGTCGGGATTTCGTAGGAGGTGTATCCAGCTCCCAAAAACCAAGGCATATTCACTCCCACAAACTTTTTAAACCACCACAACAGGTCCACATTTGAATATTTGGATTCGAAATCCACTTTTTTTGTTTGTCCGGTGGCCAGAAGGCCCGACCAATCAGCCGTACCTGAAAGCTTTCCGGATTGAGCTCTCAACATAATCCTTTTAAAACCCAGATACCCCATGTATTTATTGGAATCGGCGATGGCGTTATTGTCAACGTTGACATTGACACCCAAAGAAACGCCGATGCGATTTAGCGCGAGGCCTCCCTCCACCTGTGAAAAAAGATTGGTGTCAAAATCATAATCAAGGAGTTCATTAACGCCAAAAACGTCACTGGACCAGCTGGCCAAAATCGTTCCGACACCGCCCGTGACGGTCGTGGCACGGCTGGCTGAAGACGGCGTTTCATCGGCGGCAAATATACCGGAGGACAATAATCCAAATGCGAGAACTAGCGTCAATATTTTTACTTTTACCTTCATTTTTTTAATCTCCTTTCAAATTAGGCTAGAAATTCTTCCTTAATCAAATAATGTATGAATTTGCTTAAAATTCAAGAGGAAAGGTAATATTGTCTCCCTCGAAAAAAATGAAGGAGTGTAAATCTCAAATGGATGATTTAAAAATTTCGCTTCCCGAATCTGAACTTCCCAAGGCTTGGTACAACGTTGCGCCGGATCTGCCTTTTAAGCTGCCACCGCCATTAAACCCGGCGAACAAAGAACCGCTTCCACCCCAGGCTTTAGAGGCTATTTTCCCCAAAGAATTGATTGCTCAAGAAATTTCCCAAGAGCCTTGGGTTGAAATTCCAGAACCCGTCAGAGACATTTTGCGTTTATGGCGCCCCACTCCCCTTAGACGGGCGCGGCGGCTGGAGGAGTTTCTCAAAACCAAATCCCGCATATACTATAAGGACGAAAGCGTTTCCCCGACCGGAAGCCATAAGACGAACACCGC
>JAKLIS010000457.1 GCA_022709485.1 Elusimicrobiota bacterium
TTATCTTCTTCACCCAATTTTTCCCATGCCCTCGTCCTTATTTCAGTAACCGCCTGTTTTATTATGAGCGTCGTGGGGAATTCCTTGGCAAGAGCTTTTTCATTAGCCGGCGCATTATCTATCGTGCGCTTTCGTAACGCTCTCAAAGAAACAGAAGAAATAGCCGCCATTTTTCTCGCCATGAGCATTGGAGTGGCTTGCGGAGCGGGCTTTTACATGCTCTCAACCATAAGCACCCTTCTCATCATGATTTTTTGGAGCCTTTTGAAATCAAAGAAATGGGGGTTACACCCCTCGGTCTTCATCCTGGTCGAGCTTGAACCGGAATCTGATTTAAAGGTGGTTGACGAACTCAATAAGGCCGGGTTTGGAGGTATTCTCAGTGTCACCCTTTTAGAATCCACCAAGAATGAATCAACTCAAACAACCGCCAGGATTTACCGAATCCAAATGGAAAATAAGGGTTTGGGGAACATCGAAACGCTCACCGATCTCCTATCCAAACGCAAACAGTTCGGTTTTAAACGCTTAATTCCCGACTCGGCTCCATCCTCTCTCTAACGTGCATTACCAAGCCAAACCTAAAATTAAACGTCTAATTTATTTTTTGGCTATTTTATTCCTCGTGCAAATCACTTATTTCCACGTGCATTCGCTTGAGAAATATCTTGGATTCCCGAGAGATAAGGCGCATTGGGCGAATATTATTCAATTCAAATCGTTTGCTTTGACCACCTTCAATCATCTTGCTGGATTTTTCAATCTCATAACGGCGCGGCCTCCGCTAAAGATTTCTGGTCTGACCACATTTCCGTTGGCCGTCAAACAGGAAAATCTTGAGCTTCTGTTCCAAAATTTGCCGAAATCCGGAGATCAATATGTTACCGCCTTTTATTGTATGCCCGATCGTTGGCAGGATGTAAAAATTAAATTAAGGGGTGACAACAGCTTCCATTGGGGGGGAGATCAAAAAAGCTGGCGGATTAAATTCAACAAAGGTCAATCAATTAAAGGACAGCGAACATGGAATTTGATCAATCCCCGGTCGTTAAGCGGAGTTCAATGGCTTTTGGGAGATCGATTGGGAGAGGCCTTTGGCGTTCTTTCCCCCAGAAGCGGTTTTGGACGGCTTTTTATGGACCAAAAATTTTATGGCGTCTATCAAGTTGTTTCCCACATGGACGAAGATTTTCTTCGTAGAAAAAGACGCATTCCCGGGGATATCTACAATGGCGAATCGGGGTCTATATGGAAAAAGTCCGAGATGTGGACGAAAACCGCCCAATTTGACTCTTCAAACCCGGAAGATAGAACTTCACTAACCCATTTTCTGGAAGTTCTCAATCAAGCCCAACCAACGGAATTCAAAT
>JAKLIS010000458.1 GCA_022709485.1 Elusimicrobiota bacterium
AATACCTGAATGCCGATAATGGGACTTGGAAAAATGATTTTTATAAAGAAGCGTTGGAAACAAGCTTCTTTCCCGCCGTCAATGAATTCAAAGTCGCCGAAGGATTCTATGGGATTCCAATCGATGTGATGACCATCCCAATGCTCTATAACAAAAAGCTCTTCATTAAAGCGGGGCTCGACCCTAATAAGCCTCCGAAGACATGGGATGAATTCATTGAAACCGGGAAAAAATTGAAACAAGCCGGCGTGAGCGGTTTTGTGAGTGGTTGGGCTGAAGGGTGGCTAATTTTTTCCATGGCCACAAACCTCGCTCATAACGTAATGGGCGCCGATAGGGTTATGGCGACTTTTCGGGGGGAAGTCCCTTACACGGATCCTCAGTGGATGGAAGTTTTTTCTGCCTTTGACAAAATTCAGAACGCCGGTTTTGCCGACATCAGTTTGGTCAGCATGATCAACAAATACGCTGAACAAGCCTTCGCCACGGAACGCTCAGGAATGACCTTCAATGGGTCATGGTCAATTAATGTCTTTGAAGGGATGAATCCAAATTTAGATTACGGCGTCTTTAAAACGCCTTCCTTGGGTAAGAATCTCCCCCGCACCGTTTGGGGCGCTGCCGGATCGGTTTTCCATGTCAATGCCAAGTCCCCCAATAAGGATAAGGCCGTGGCGTTTCTTAATTGGCTGACCCGTGTTGAACAAGAAAAATTCTTGCTTTCTAAAACGAAAAACATCCCCGCGATTAAAGGCCTTGAGGAAGATTTTCCTCCTATCCTCAAAGAATTTTCGGGCATGTTGGCCAATTCCATCCATCCTTCCCGATTCTCAAATAATGAAGAACCCAAAGTCATCGAAGCCTTTAATAAGGGTATTCAGGCCATATTAATTGGGGAGAAATCGCCTTCGGAAGTGGCCAGGGCCATTCAAAACGCCAAGGATCAAACTCGCAAAGCCAAGCCATGAAGGCCGTCAAAGAAGGAATTCTTTCCAACCTTTCCCGATTTCGGGCTTCTCATATTAGCAACTATCTTTTTATCCTCCCCGCCCTCGGCATGTTTCTTACTTTCAATGTGTATCCTTTTTACAAAGTTTTCCAAATGTCTTTTCGCGATTGGAACGGCATCGATCCGGGCGGCGGCGTATTTGTTGGACTGGCCAATTTTAAAGAGGTCATTTTTAATGATCCCACTTGGTGGGAATCGGTTCGAAATGCAGGATATATCACCCTTCTTGCCTTAACTCTTCAAAACCTTCTGGCATTGATTTTGGCGTGGATTGTGGATCGGGGAATTAAAGGGGGTCAATTTTATCGCTCGGTTTTTTTCCTTCCGCCTATTTTGTCGGGGGTG
>JAKLIS010000459.1 GCA_022709485.1 Elusimicrobiota bacterium
TCCGTTCCATACCCCAACACACATAATGTTTGGAACATCAATATTAGGCTCAGGATTCGGATGTGGTTCTTTTTCATGGGCCCCATCTCTCCTCCGGCTTCAAATCTCATTTCAATACCACTATTTTCTTTGTGACGGTTTCCCCATCGGAATTCTGGGTGGAATAAACGTATACACCAGAAGCCACAATCACCCCCTTTTCATTCCGGCCGTCCCATTCAACGAGGGATGGCTCCGGCCCCCCTGCACAGGTCAGTGTTTTAACCAAGGCTCCTTGACGGTTAAATATCTTCACCTCTTTTCTGCACAGCACCCCCAGCTTTTCTTTTATGGGATTAAATACATTTATCTGAATGGAACCGTTGTCTTGGGCCTTTTCCTTAACGGTAACAACCACTTCATCCGATGCTTCCAATGAGCCGTCTTTGACCTTCAATCTCAAAATGTATGTCCCAGTTTGGGCAAATTGAACATTCGTCATAAGTTGTTGAGGAGATGAGAATAACGGGACCGAAGGCCCCGAGACCAACAACCACTCATAACTCAGTTGTCCAGGCGGATTGGGTAACCCGTCATCATTGGCGGTCCCTCTTAAATTCAATTGGGTTGATGCCTCCACGATTTGGTCCGCTCCTGCATCGACAACGGGACGCCGGTTCGTCCCTTCCATGCCAAAAAGGATAAAAACAGAAAACTCATTTTTCATGGAAAGTGAGATGGCTGCCCCGGTATATTTCCCCGATAGAACGGAAGGCCCATAAAAATTTTGGGGGTCTTTTAATTCGAAAAATTCTCCCGGCTGAAGAAAGGAGCCTAAATCAACCGACACCTGGGATAGCCCAAGGTGAGCAAAGTTATAGACGGCCAAATTGGCTCGCCTAGAGTCATATTTATTGGGAATAATAATGACTTTGGGTTGGGATGGTTTCTCAATCCCCCGATTGTCAACTTGAGGATTGGTCCATTCGCTCCTCCAAGAAAAATTATCGGACTGAACCAAATTGGTAAAGGTGGCCCCTAAAGAAAAATAGCCCTTAAGGCACATATTATTTTTGGCTTCGATATCATCGCCGGTCCCGCCGCCGTACCCGATTTGGATGTTCGCGTTATAAGTCAGGTTTCGATTCATCTTCAACCGATTAGGGTCGTTTCCGCCACCCACCATCACACGTCCGTCTCCGTCTTCATTGGTGGCAATGTTATCTTCCACAACAAAGTCATCCAAATAAGCTGCGGAAGAGCCGTAAGCATGGATATTAAAAGAATAGGGAGCCATGAAAATATTGGCCACAATAAATTTTTTATCACCGGAATTATTCTGGGCGTAAATCCCGTGGCCGTGCCTCCG
>JAKLIS010000046.1 GCA_022709485.1 Elusimicrobiota bacterium
CATTTCAGAGGGGACATAACATCGTCCTTCTTTTAAATCTCTCGGTAGATCCCTTAAGATGTTGACCATTTGAAGCCCCGTTCCAAACTTGACTCCATCCTCTATCCACTTTTCGGCGTCTGGAATGGCCATATCCGGGAAAAAATGGAGAGACGCTTTCGACCAGAATTTGCCCGGTTCGCCTCCGATGGATTCGATATATCCATCTAAATCCTTTCGCCTGGGCAACGCTCTTAAATCGGTTTCGGATTCCCCGAATGTGGACAAATCGGTTTCCATCCCCCTCAAAACCGCCTGAACCACTTCCTGAATCAATGCTTGTTCTGTTCTTCCGCACCCATTAAAAAGTTCAGCGCAATCCGCAAAGTGCTCCAGGAGCCGCCGCTCGTTTGTCTTGGGGCCGATGTTGGCATAGACCAACTCCTGAATAAAATCTTTCAGAGAATCGGCAGGAATGGGAAATTTATGGAACAAGTCCCGAAATCGGCGAAGGGTTTTAAGTCTGTCCTGCCAAGGAATGACTTTGGTGTCAGCGATGGAATCGGCGGTTCGGCAAAGGAGATAGGCCAGGCTCACTGTCGGACGCATTTTCGAGGGCAAAACGCGCAGACTTAAGTAAAAAGATCGAGAAACAGATTGAAGAATTTCTTTTAATAACAATTCGTTTTTTATCACGCCGACATTATATGAGATTGTTTCAAATCTTGTTTGGGAGAGTGGCCGACAGGGCCCCAAGGAAGGTGATATCTTCTTCGAATCTTAACTTCAAACGTCTTGCGATCTGACAGAAGGGCTGTTAGAATCAGATTCAAGCTATAGTGAATTTTTTTTAACGAGGAGGAATGGATGGTTTCTCAAGTAAATGTCTTATTATCACTGGTTTTGATGGCTCTTGGATGCATAGGGATTATATTAAGCTTTTCCGTTGTGGACCGGCGCAAATCCCTCATTTCATTGGGATTGGGCGGATTGATCATATTGGTGGGTCTCATCCAGTTGGGCGCCAGCGCCACTGAAAGCTGGCGATGGCAACGCCGTCTTCAAAGCATTCGGCAAGATCGACAAAAAGTCGACATCGATAAGCTCCGGGAAGACTTTAAGAAGAAAGCCGACGAGGCGCAGAACAGGATGAAGGAGCAAAATAAAAAGCCTTGACCTCTCTTAGCACCAATCAGGACAATCATAAATTCGCCAAAAGAAAAACCGTTCTTTTTTTTAAGGGATTTCAGCTTCGGTATACCGCTTTGGTTGCGGGGTCTCTTGCGGTTTTTGTCGCCTTTTCAGCTTTTTATATTGTTTTTGCCTTTCAATCTTACCTTTCTCCCGATTTGATGGCCGAGATGGAGCCTGGTTTTCAACAGGCTTTGGTCCGTTTCGTTCTGGTTGGTTTGATTTACGTTATAATTTTCACCGTGGCGGCTATTTTTCTTTCCCACCGTTTGGTCGGGCCCACCCATCGAATTGAAGAGGAGCTCCGTCAACTGGCGCAGATTGATCAGCCTTTTGAATCCCTCAAAGTTCGAGAGGGAGATGAATTTGAGGGGCTCGTCCGTTCTATCAACCTGGTCTTAGAGAAAGCCCACAAAATAAAAAAATGAATAAAGCGAAGTTTAAGATCTGGTTTTTTAACAACTGGATGAAATGGGCCGTAGGAATTTTGGTTGTCATTACCGCTGTGGTGATGTTCTACGGTTCTTTCGTATTTTTGTTTCAGATTGAATCCTTCCAAAAGCAAACTCTCATCGCTCAAATGCCGGTTTATTTATTGGGCGGAGTCATCACATCCATCTGTTTCGTCGCGATGTATTGGTTATTCCTTTACGGGGGGCTTCAACGGATGAGAGGTTCTCATATTAACGCCGAAACCGTTAATGTGAAATTTTCAGATGTTATCGGACTGGAAGAAGCCAAGAAAGAAGCCAAAGAAGTGGTGGATTTGATTCGAGATCGCGCCCGGGTTCGAAAAATTGGTGGAAAAATTGTGAAAGGACTGCTTCTTTTGGGTCCTCCGGGTTGCGGAAAAACCCTTTTGGCCAAGGCCATTGCTTCTGAAGCGGGAGTCCCCTTCGTTGGAATTTCCGGGTCTGAGTTCGTTGAAATGTATGTCGGAGTCGGAGCTTCACGGGTGCGTAGTTTAATGAAACGCGCCCGGCTCTTGGCCCAAGCGGAAGGCGCATGCATCGTTTTTATTGATGAGTTGGATGTTATCGGCCGGAACCGCGTGTTTAATAATTTTGGGGGATCCGAGGAGACAAACTCCACTCAAAATCAGCTATTGGTTGAAATGGACGGCCTTTCCACGGCCAAAGACAATATAATTTTCGTCGGTGCCACCAATGCCGCTGAACAAACCTTGGACGCGGCGCTCCTTCGTCCCGGCCGTTTTGATAGAAAAATTTTTGTTGGAAAACCCCATCTCAAGGAGCGGGAAGAAATTTTCAAGTATTACCTCGGAAAAGTGACCGTCGATTCATCGGTCGATGTAAAAAAATTGGCCCAGCGAACCGTCGGCAAATCCCCCGCTGATATCGAGGCCGCCGTTAAGGAAGCGGCCCTCATCGCAACCCGGGATGGCCGGGATGCCATTCAGTTTAGAGACTTCTCCCAAGCCTTCGAGCGAATTGATTTGGGCGTGGCCCACCGTTTGCCGTTAACCGCGAAAGAAAGGGAACTCATTGCTTTCCACGAATCAGGGCACCTGGTGGCGATTTACCACCAGCATCCCACCCAGGATGTTTTTAAGGCTTCCATTCTCCACCGAGGAGGCGCCTTGGGGCATGTCATGCCCGTTCCCCGGGAAGAACAATACACCCAAACTAAAACCGAACTTATCGCCGGCATCAAAGTTTCTTTGGCGGGGTTTATTTCGGAGAGAATTAAGTACGGTGTGACGACGACAGGCGCGTCCTCTGATTTCGCCAATGCCATGGCCAATGCCGAAGCGATGGTTTGGCAGTTTGGCATGGGGTCTTCGGGAATCATTGGAAATTACGGTATTGTGGGAAAAAATAATTTATCCGAAGATTTTAAAAGAAAGTTAAATGATGAAACCCAATCGATTCTTAAACAGTGCGAAAAGGAAACCGAGGAATTTTTGCGGCAAGAATGGAAAATGGTGGAAATTTTCGCCCATCTTTTGATTGAGAAGGAAGAAATAAATTACGACGAAATTGAAGAAGTCTTTGCCCAACACGGGAAAAAACGTCTCGGGATTGAGCCCGCTTCTTAAAGGAATAAAAGAATGACAGATAAAAAACCTGAAGACTCAAATAAGGAAGACGGCAAAAAGTCAGAAGATTTTGTTTTTGATTTTCCCTCCTTACACGAAGACGAACCCGCTCCCCAAGAAAAAAAAGAGACTCCCGAAAAAATCGGAGCGGACCTATCCGCCGGACTTGATGAAAAACCCAAAGAACCGCTCGCTAAATCGCTGGATAAGAAATTACTCATCGCCAAAGCGCGCGCTTTTTTTTCACAACATCGACGGATTGTCCTCGTCGTCGGTTTCGTTTTGATTGTTGGGTTCATTTACGCCATTAAAAGAATCCCGGGATCGTCCGAAGGCGCCGGAGCGCCGGATGCCGGCTCCATTGATGATGTGCCGGTGAATGTCGTCGAAGTCAAAATGGGCCGTTTCCAAGACAAAATTGAGACCAACGGTGAAATAAAAGGGGAATCCGAAGTCGAAATGCGGTTTGAAACCGAAGGGATCATCAAACGTCTGGATATCATGGAAGGGCAGATGATTCGGGCGGGAACCGTTATCGCCCAATTAAACGACTCCGATGCCCAGTTAAAAGTGAAGCGGGCCAAGATCGAGTTGGAGCAGCTTGAAAAATTGCTGTTGTTGGATGGCGTTTCCAAAACAAAAGTGCAAGAAGCCCGGCTCAACTTAGAAGTGGCGCAAGCGGAGCTTCGCAAAACCCAACTGATTGCCCCCATTAGTGGAATCATCGGCGATAAGACGGCGGAAGCAGGTGAATTTGTGAACCCGCAGCGGAAAATTGCTACATTGGTGGCCATTAAAAATGTCATCGCGAAAGCCGGGATTTTGGAAAGAGACATGGGAAAAGTCTCTCCCAACATGAAGGTGCTGGTCTCTGTCGATGCCGCCGCCAACAACGTTTTTGAAGGGAAAATTGAAAGCATGTCTCCTATCAGCCCCGATGTCACGCGAACTTTTGAAATTGCCACCAAAATTCCCAATCCTGATAACCTGCTTCTTCCAGGAATGTTCGCCCGCATTAAAATTGTGACCCATGAGGTTGATGACGCCATTTTCATTCCGAATGACGCGCTCGTCAAAACACAGGGCGGGTTTGAAGTTTATGCGGTTGACAAAGATAACGTGGCGCACGCGAAAAGCGTGAGCGTGGGGTATACCGCAACGGAGCAGAGCCAAATCGCTGAAGGCTTAAGCCCGGGTGAAATCGTTGTCGTTCAAAAACCGCCGGAACTTAAAGACGGTTCTAAGGTCAAAATCATTGAGGTGCAGAAATAAATCACCGCATGCCCCCCGAAATTGGGGAAGGGGTTAGAAATTGAAATTACGGCCTCGGCTGACTATCTTCACAGTTTTCCTTGTCGTTGTGGTGGTGGGTTCGACCAGTGTTGCCATCACATTATCTTTCCGATACCTTCTCCGTCAGGAGATGAGTTCCAACCAAACATCCTTCTTTAACAATTTCCTCGAAGCCTGCGAAGACGCGATTTATCTGGGCGATGATTTTTCAATCCAAGGCTACAGCGAATCTCTTGAAAAATCGGTTCCGGGACTCACCTATGCCGTGTTTGTGGATCACAGCCGCGCCGGGATTCGACTAGGAGGTCTCGAGAGTTTGGAGCGGTTTAAACGGAGCGTCCCCGAATGTCCGCCGGTCGTCGGGGAAAGGCCGCCGCGGGATCCGTATATGAAGGACGTCACGAATGATTCCGAACGCTGGCGTTATTATTGCCGGGAGATCTCCTTAACCAACATTAAAGGAGAAAAGGCTGTGGGGACGGTATTTCTTGGATTCAACGTGGATATCCTCGAATCCGAATTGGCAAAGATTAACAACCAAATGTGGGTCATCATCATGTGGTCCATCCTGATTGTCTTGGCGGTGGGGCTGGCATTGGCATTTTTGATGGCGCGGCGTCTCACTAAACCAATTCAGCATTTGGCCGACGGCGCGAAAGCCATCGGCGAAGGGCATTTGGATACGCAAATACCCATTGAAAGCGCCGATGAGCTGGGTTTCCTCGCGCAAGAATTCAATTGGATGGCCAACAAACTCAAAGAACTTGACCGCTTGAAAGACGACTTTGTTTCGAGTGTTTCTCATGAGCTTCGGTCCCCTTTATCCGCCATTGCAGGATACGTCGAATTATTGAGAAGTAAACCTTTGGAAGAGATCGCCCCGGAAAAAAGAAATAAAGCTCTCTCCATCATTTCAGAAAGCACCGCTAGATTGGCGCATTTCATCGGCGATATTTTGGATTTGGCAAAATTGAAATCGGGACACATGGATATCCGGCAGCAACCATTGGACCTGAGGGACTTAAGCGAAGATGTCATGACCCTTTTCCAACCCATCTTTGAGAAAAATCAAATCAATTGGACATTGGACTTTACTGAAGATATTCCCATTATTTCGGGGGATGACGATAAAATTCGTCAAGTCCTCACCAATCTTGTTTCAAACTCCTTGAAATTTACCCCTTCCGGCGGCACAATTGGAATTAGGGCGAGAAATCGTTCTGAATTTATTCAAGTTTCGGTTTTCGATTCGGGAATGGGCGTTCCCCAGGAAGCGTTGGAAACGGTGTTTGAAAGATTTCGCCAAGTTCCGGACTCCCAAGTGTTGGGTAAAGGACAGAAAGGGACGGGTCTCGGCTTGGCCATAGCCAAGGGAATCGTGGAGGCTCATGGCGGCCGAATTTGGATGGAGAGCGAAATGGGAAAAGGAACCACCGTCCACTTAGTCCTTCCCAACCGCCCCGCCCCGGTTTTCGATCAGAAAAACTTTGATCAGGGTTTTGAAAAAGGAAAAAGAAATTAACCACATATATGACAGGCGATTCAAAGCGCATTCTTGTAATTGATGACGACCTCAGCCTTGTTGATTTGGTGAAAGAAATCCTGGAAGAGAGCGGGTTTAAAGTGGCCTTTGCCCATGAGGCGGAAGCCGGCCTTAACAAGGCGGTGGAAATCTTGCCGGACCTGGTTCTTCTGGATGTGAAACTTGGCCATTCAAGCGGTTTTGATGTCTGCAAGAAAATCAAAGAAGATTCAAAACTGAGGCATACTCCCGTCATCATGTTGACGGGGCAAGACATGCCCCGTGACGAGTTGGCGGGTTTCAAGGCGGGGGCGGATGATTATGTCACAAAACCTTTTAAACCCAGTCTTTTAATAGCCCGAATTGTGTCCGCGATGGAGAGATCGGCGCGGGATTTGGACGCAAACACCTTAACTTACCTTCCCGGCAATCGGGTTATTATGGAAGAAATCCGATCGCGAATAGAGGGGAAAAAGAAATTTTCAGTTCTCTATCTGGACCTTAATAATTTTAAAGCTTTTAACGACCGTTATGGGTTTGTTCGGGGAGATGAGGCGATTAAATTATCGGCGGAAATCTTTCAGAAATGTTTGACCCAGCATTCAAAAACGCCTTTTTTTCTAGGTCACGTGGGAGGAGATGACTTTGTGGCCATCGTTGATTCTCACGATGTCGAGGGCTTGTGCGCGATGATCATCAAGGAATTTGACGACGCCATTTTGAAACTTTATGATGAGGAAGATCGACGGAATAATAAGATAGTATCTATTGACCGAAAGGGGATGAAGGTGGAGGTTCCTATAATGGGGCTCGCGATTGCCGTCGTCACCAACAAGATGAAATCTTTTAATCATCCCGGAGAAATTTCATTTATTGCCGGCGATTTGAAAAAATGGGCCAAAGTGGCGGACAAATCCAATTTTGTTATTGATAGAAGGGCGTAAAGTTATTATTTTTTGTTTTTAGGAGACCCAAGTGGCTAAAAAACGAATTCTTATAGTCGATGACGAGCCTCAAATTTGTCAACTTGTAAAAGATCTGCTTGAGGAAAGCGGATTTACCGCCACCACCGCCCACTCAACGGACGAAGCTTTCCAAAAAATAAAAATCACTCCGCCGGATTTGATTCTTCTGGACGTTCGATTGCCCACCATCGGAGGCCTCGAATTTTGCCGTCACATAAAGCAAGACGGTCGCACCTCTAAAATCCCCATCATTATGTTGACGGTCCAAGACACTGAGACAGACAAGGTGATTGGGCTTGAAGTGGGGGCGGACGATTATTTAACTAAGCCGTTTGGGAATCGAGAGCTTCTGGCTCGAATCAAAGCCGTTTTTAGGCGCGTCGAAATGAATAAGTCTGAAGGGGAAAGCACGATGAAGGTGGGGCCCCTTGAGATTGATCTTGAAATGCATGAAGTGAAAAATAAAAATAAAGACGTTCTTCTCACGCCCAAAGAATTTGAGCTCCTCGTCACCCTGGCCAAAAACAGAAACAAAGCGCTTCGTCGGGAAGCGCTCATGTCTGCCGTTTGGGGGTACGATTATCCTGGGACATTGGGAACGATTGACGTCCATATTAGACACCTGAGGAAAAAACTCGGTGATGCCGGCGCCTATATCAAAACTCTCATTGGAGTTGGGTATCGGATGGACGATAAAATCTGAACTCCCATTGAATGATTATTAATGAGCTCCGCCCCGGCCGCCAATCCTTCTCCTTCCTCCTTCGTCGAACCAGCCACGCATAATCGAATTCTTGTCGTTGATGATGAAACCATATCCCGGGAACTCTGCCGCGATTTTCTCCAAGTGGACGGCTATGTGGTCGATGGTTGCGATTCCGCCGGAAAAGCGCTCGCCACATTGTCTTTAAAAAAATTTGATCTCGTTTTGGCCGATCTTTCGCTCCCCGATTCGACGGGGGTGAATCTCGTTAAAGAGATCAAATATCATTATCCAAGCACCGACGTTATCATCATGACCGCCTTCGGCTCGGTGAGCACCGCCGTTGAGACCATGCGAGCCGGAGCGTATGATTACATCACCAAACCATTTCCCCGGGATCTTTTGCGGGTGACAGTGAAGCGTTGCCTCGAACATCATTCCTTGCGGCAGGAAATTTCAAAAATGCAGGCTGAGCTTTTTAAAAAAGACAAGCTTGCCACTGTCGGTGCCATGGCCGGTGCGATTGCCCATCGAATGAGAAACCCCTTAAGCATCATTCAGATGTGCTCGCAATACCTGGAAAAAAAAGTGGGAGACAACCGGGAATATCTTGAGATTTTGTCCGCCATTCAGGAAAAAGTGAAGACATTGGAAAGTCTCACGAGAGATTTTGTAGAGTTCTCGCGGGCCTCGCGCATTAAAAAGGCGC
>JAKLIS010000460.1 GCA_022709485.1 Elusimicrobiota bacterium
CAATGGTGTAGAAATCCAAAATTTGGCCATTCATGTTTTCTGCCATCATGTAGATGGGAGGGGCGGCCACGGGCGCCAGCGGATGAACTCCCACTGCAACAGAGCCCACCTGTTCAAAAAAGTTGGTTCGGGCGTCCGTCCGCTCTTTTAAAACTTCATTGGTCTTTTTAAGCGGAAACAAAACCAAATTCTCACCCCCATCAGGAGCAACAGCCGTCCCCATGTCCGGCCTTCGTCCGATATCAGATGGATTGAAAACTACCCTCTGGCCGTTGTCATCAATCTTCCACATTTGGAGATTTTGATGATTGGTTTCTCCCTTCTTTAAGGAATCCAGAAGGCGAGCCCTCTCTTTCACTTGATAAGTTTTTGGGTCCACAATTATGGCTTCCAATTGATTGGGGTTTTGCAGGAGTTCTTCGGTCACGGCGGCTTTGTTTCGGTGATTGATGAGATCGGCTCTGGCTTTCTCAATCGCCTTTCGAGCGGACCCCAGATCTTCCCCAAAAATTATCTCAAACCCCGTCCGAGGATTGATGGGAATGGTGTATTCATCTTCCGGCTGATCAGCGTGAATTTGTCCCCGCCCATCCCGCCAAAGGATTCCCTCTTTGGGAAGGGTGTTCGAATCAATGAAACGATACCCTTCCGGAGGAACCGTCTGGCCGCTCAAATCAATGAGAGGAGGAGTCCCCGGTTTCTGGATGGGCGCTTCGGGGTCCAGGCTCACTTCAATATATCGGAATTGCCGACCGGCAGCGGGGGAACAAATCCGTGTTTCCGAGTTAAAGACTTCTTCCACCGGCTGGGTGGTATTGTCTTGATAGACAACATTGACCCGGCCATCAATAACAACCGTTTGAATGGCGAGTCTGAGATCATCAACCGCTAATTCGGGGATTTCCACCAACCCTCGGCCGCCCAAGCCTTCTGCGAATGCCTTTCCGTTGACGCGCGCTTCGGCTCTCCATAAATCCAATCTGGCCTTGGCCATCAAGGCATCCCCCGGAATCCAGGATAATGGATCGTCGCCGTCTCGAACTTTTAAATCAGGGGGCGTTGTATCTTTTAGTTCGGTCGGCTCAGACGGCGGAGCCGAAATTTCCGCCCCCTCATTTTCTGCCGGATCTCCCATGCCGGGAAGGGCCATCAGTCTCGCGCTTTTCTCAGAATCCTCCTTTCGGACCGCAAATCGATCCATTTTCACGATGTCGTCTTGTGTTTTGCCGCCGGTAAAGGGGACAATCATTTGGTCCGGCCCCAATCCAAATGGAGAAAGGACCAGTTCGGCGAAAATCTTTCCGGAGCCAAGAACGCCTTCATCTCCTTCAATTTT
>JAKLIS010000461.1 GCA_022709485.1 Elusimicrobiota bacterium
CACTCCCTATTGGTCAAGGAAATAACTTTGAGCGTCTCGGGTGTTATTCTTCTGAATGGAAATGGCCTCTTCATTTGAATCTGGGCTATGTGTGGCGAGGAAACTATCAAACCAAGTTCGGCGTCCAAAACGGGCCTTCATTTAATTACCAACCGGGCAATGTCTCAGAGGCGCGCGCCGCCCTGGAAATTCCTCTTTTTAAACATTTTTCCCTCCTGGCTGAAAGCGCGTACTACCAGGTTGAAAAAACAAAAATAGAAGAAAATATCATTGAGGGATCCGATGGAGACGCGTGGGACGCTCTCGTCGGACTCAATTGGTCGTGGGCGGGTTGGACGGTCGGAGTGGAAGGAGGCTGGGGGCTCTTGGATGAAACCCATTCGAGTTTCGATTTGAATCGGGGGTGCGGGGACGGAAAAATAATATTTTATACCTCATATCGCCTACTTCCCTGGTGGAGAAAAAGATCATGAGGAAAGGCTGGGTCGCCATTGGGATCCTATTTATGTTGTGCGGTTTGTCCTCCTGCCAACGAGAGGACGTCCATCAGAAATTTATTGAAGGGGTTCCGGTTAATCCCCAAGGGACGGTCATCTCGGCGCGGGGAGTCCAGCAATACTTTCTGTTAATGAGAGATTCCCTGAGCCGCATGGTTCAATTAATGAATCGCCTCACACTCACTGGGACCTCATTCACCGATCTCACCGGTCCGGACGGAAATCAAGCCTATTCCTTTCCAATAAATGAAACTCGATATGGATCGGCCACCGTCACTTTAAAATTCCTGGATACCAATGGGGCCGTGATAGATCCCATTTCAAATCCCGTTTCAACCTCTTCGGTCAAATCCGTCAGTTTTACCATGACGGGCAATTCAGATTTATTTGCCTTTTTGGCTAACGACGGGCTTTTAACCTTAGATTCGGCCGGCATCCTCTCCCCGAATAAATTGGCGTCCGGAAGTTTATCTCTCACTGGTCAAGGATACACTATGACCTTCACCATGCCGGCAACCGGGGTTCAAGCCAACTACCAAGGCCCTTTTGAGGGCGCGGTAACGGGGATGGGAACCGGTCCCACCGAGGCCTTTACCGCCAATCTTCAATTTTCTGCCGACCATAACTTGGATGGAACTCTCGCTTGGGAAGGAAAAACAGGCGGGATTCGCTTTTCAAACAATGGAACGGGATATTTGGTTTCTGATAACGAAAAAATTTTGTTGGAGTAGACAGGTTCACCTCTAAAATGGAATCTTTACCCCCCTTGGAAACCTAAAACGGGTTTGTGAATAAGGGGGATAACCCTGTGGATAACTCTAGATTTT
>JAKLIS010000462.1 GCA_022709485.1 Elusimicrobiota bacterium
ATCTCGCGCATATCGGCGTGGTAAATCGTAATCCCCGGCTCTTCGTAATAGGGTTTCGGGAGGCTCATGCTTCCACCAAATAAAAAGCCCCACCGTCCAAATTAATGAACGATGGGGCTATGATGGGATATAGAGGAGAAGTGAGGGCGCTTTTCGCCTTATTCTTCGGCGAGTACCCACCTAAAGGTGTGAAATCGACTGTTTGCTTCAAGTTTTCCCCTATTGCTAGGAGAAAACCTCAATCTAAGCGGGTGAGCGGAATCGAACCGCCGTCTCAACCTTGGCAAGGTTAGATGCTGGCTCGCCGCCTATTTGAGGTTTTTCCCAGGCTCTTTGAAATAAAAATGCCCATTCCTTTTCGTTCCTGCGAGGGAATGAGTCGGTTTGGGCATAAAAAATCCACGGACCCTTGAGGAGTGCCGCAGATTTTTAAAAATGAATTGAACTCAAACCCTCGCATATTGGTGGGATTATGCGAATTTAAAAAGATTGGAGTCAAGAAATATTTTTGGTTTTCAAACCAATGCTTTTGTCGCCTCGATTAGCCTTTCATCCGGTCTCTTGTCATATCCGGGGAGCATCCGCAGGGTCGTATGTCCGAGGGTTTTCCTCACCGTTTCTGGATCCACGCCATGATCCAAAAGGTAGCTGGCGGCGGACCCGCGAAGATCCCTCACCTGGATGTGGGGCAGTCCGGCCAATCTGCGGACCCGGGCCCAACGCTTCTGCATGTTCTTTCGCCGAAAGATGGGCGTCCCAGGCTTTGTGTCTTTCACCCGGCGCCCAATCATCTCGGCCTTTTCTTCGGGGATATGAATCTTGAACACTACTCCGGAGGGGTTCTTTGTCGTGATGGTTTTGTGTTGAATTCCAAACAGGACGCTGTTTTTAAAGTCGACATTCGCATTGGTCAACCGAAAGAAATCGGATGGTCGCAACTGCGTCCAGTAGAGGCCGTCAATGATTTC
The DNA here is from genome assembly GCA_022709485.1 of Elusimicrobiota bacterium. Lineage (GTDB taxonomy): Bacteria > Elusimicrobiota > Elusimicrobia > F11 > F11 > JAKLIS01. The sequence goes on from JAKLIS010000462.1 coordinate 969, forward strand.
GCACAAGTCCTCGTCGGCGTAACTGCATAGGATTTTCTTTTCTTCTTTTGTGATAAACACGTGGCGGGCAAATTTTCGTTCATTAACTTTTGGCACCTGAGCGGCCGGGTTCTTTTTGGGCAGGTGAATTCGAGAGAAGTCTGTCCCATTCATAAATCCCCCCTCTTTGTACTCTTCAAACTTCCGGAATATTCGGGACAGGATCATGTGGGCCTTATTGATGGTGGCGTCGGAGTATCCCATCTCCTTCATCCAACGGCGTAAGCGTTCGATGTCGGCCTTTGAAATGGAGTCCAGGTAGTATCCCTTAAAGAAAAGGAGGAGCCGACGGAAATGGGCGG
>JAKLIS010000463.1 GCA_022709485.1 Elusimicrobiota bacterium
GTTCCCGGATTTTAGGCAAAGGGCCGCCGCTTCCGGCGTCACATTGGGCCGCGCCTCATATATCATGCCGATGACGCCCAGGGGGACGCGGACCTGCTTAATTTTAACTCCGTTATCGGCGGTCCATTCCCGAATCACTTCCCCGACCGGATCCGCCAGACGCGCAATGTGCTCCAGCCCTTCAGCGATGCCTTCAATTCTCTTTTCATTCAAAGTGAGGCGATCAATAAATGCTTTGCTCAGATCGGCCTTCGCGGCTTGGGCCACATCCATCGCGTTGGCTTCCAAAATTTTGTCTTTTCCCGCGCGGATGGCATTGGCCATTTTAAGCAACGCATCCGCCTTGGCGCCGGCCCCTACAACGGCCAGTTCCCGGGCCGCCTCCTTGGCTTTTTTGGCGAGGAGGGTAACTCCCTGAGTGATGGATGAAATGTCTGCGTTTTTCATGTTATAGAGTTATCTTTCAAGAATGAGGCCTTGATTTTATTTTTTGAGCAATCCCTGGAGGACGTACGAAAGAATCCCTCCGCTTTTTAAATACTCAATTTCCTTCGGCGTATCAACGCGCATAATAACAGTTAATTCCGTCTTTTTTCCACCGGACAAGGCGGTGACCTGAACGGTTTGCCGGGGAAGGCCGAGGGCGTGGGAAACGCCTTCGATTGAAAAGATTTCGTCGCCTTTAAGCCCATGAGTTTGAGCGGATTCGCCCGGCTTAAACTGAAGGGGCAAAATTCCCATCATGACCAAATTGCTTCGATGGATGCGTTCAAAACTTTCCGCGACGACGGCTTTCACCCCCAACATATACGTCCCTTTGGCGGCCCAATCTCGTGAAGAACCGGATCCATATTCTTTTCCCGCCAAAATAATGAGGGGAGTCCCTTCTTTTCGATAAGCCATGGCGGCGTCATAAATCGAGGCCTGAGTTCCTTCAGGAAACTTGATGGTGACGCCCCCGTCCACCCCGGAAACAAGCTTGTTTTTGAGCCGGACGTTGGCGAAGGTTCCTCGAACCATGACTTCTTCATTTCCCCGCCGTGCCCCGTAGGAATTAAAATCCTCCCGCGGCACTCCTCTTTCTATTAAGTATTTTCCCGCCGGAGAATCCATTTTAATGGTTCCGGCCGGCGAAATGTGATCGGTGGTCACGGTGTCTCCCAAAAAGGCCAAGACCCGGGCTTCTTTGACGTCTCCCACTCCTGTTTTATATGGGCTTTTCTCGTCAATGGAAATATCTCTTATAAACGAGGCGGGACGCACATAAGTGGACTTATCGCTCCATTGGAACGTTTTTCCTTGGGGC
>JAKLIS010000464.1 GCA_022709485.1 Elusimicrobiota bacterium
GATCACAATATCCATAATTGCCTGTCTGCGGCCGGCGCTCTGTTGGCTTATGGATTGTCCGAAAAAATCATAACGGAAGGGCTATGCCTCCCTCATAACGTGCCGGGCCGGCTGGAACGGGTGGAGGCGGGGCAAGATTTTGTTGTCGTGGTCGATTACGCGCACACCCACGACGCTTTGGAGAAAGTGATCGCCGCTCTTCGAACGGCCAAACCCAAACGGATTCTCACTCTTTTTGGGGCAGGCGGTGATCGCGATAAAACCAAGCGGCCCAAAATGGGGCGATCGGCCACGGAGCTCTCCGATTTTGTTTTTATCACGTCGGACAATCCGCGGTCGGAAGACCCTGTTAAAATCATTGACGATATTAAAGCGGGCGTGACAAAAAAGAATTTCAAAGAGGTTCCTGACCGCGGCGAAGCCATTCGGGAGATCCTTTCTATGGCGAAAAAAGGGGACATTATTTTATTGGCCGGAAAAGGCCATGAGGAATATCAAATTGTGGGCGATAAAAAACTGCCTTTTTCCGATCAAGCCGTGGCGAGAAAATATCTAAAAAAATGAATATCACCGTTCGCGAATTGACACGGCTTCTCAAAGGCCAGCTCGTACTGGGGGATCCCAAACAAAGCGTGAAACGCGCCTCTGTGGATTCAAGGACGTTGCGAAGGGGCGACGCTTATTTTGCTTTGAAGGGCGAAAAGTCAGATGGACATAATTATTGTGTTCCAGCGGAACGTCAGGGGGCGGTTTGCGTGGTGGTGTCTCAACTCGAATGGTTGAAAGCTTCTTCCGGATTTTCGGCGGCGGTTATTCAGGTGCCCAACAGCTTGGCGGCCCTCCAGACTTTGGGAGAAAGTTTAAGGACCGCTTTTAAAGGCCGGGTGGTGGGCATCACCGGGTCCAACGGAAAAACAACGACCAAGCAAATGTTGTCAACCATCTTGAGCCTGAAAAGCCCGGGGCTCTGGACTCATGGGAATTTCAACAGTCAAATTGGGCTTCCCCTGGTCCTTTCGGAACTCAAACCCGAAGATAAATGGATGGTGTTGGAGATGGGGGCGTCGGAACCCGGGAACATCCATCGTTTGGCGGAAATCGGTCGGCCCCATATTGGGATCATCACCGGTATCGGGCCCGCTCACCTGGCCACGTTTGGAAGCTTGGCCAAAGTGGCCATGACGAAATGGGAACTCATGGAGTCGTTGCCCGCGAATGGTTGCGGAATTCTTCCTTGGGGAGAGGCCTCGCTTGAACCTCATATTCGAAATTTTTCACGTAAAATAGTTTTTTTTGGCGAAG
>JAKLIS010000465.1 GCA_022709485.1 Elusimicrobiota bacterium
CGGATTCCAAAGATCTTCGCATACCCGCCATTGTCGACGTGTTTGAGCCGGGGTCCACGTTCAAAGTGGTCACGGCGGCCGCGAGCATAGAAGAAAAAATATCATCTCACAATGAAGTGTTCGACGGTGAAAAAGGGGCGTGGCCCTACGCCGACATGGTTATCCATGATCACGAACCGCGAAAAAAAATGACCTTTGATGAAGTTTGGATGTATTCCTCCAACATCGGGGCGGCCAAACTGGGAGACCGGCTTGGATCTCAAAAACTTTATCAATACGCCCGGGCTTTCGGATTTGGCGTCTATCCCGGATGCGGGATTCCTGGCGAGGCCAAGGGAAATCTTCGGCCGCCCAATCGGTGGAGCGGTGTTTCAAAAGCGGTGGTTTCCTTCGGACAAGAGGTGAGCGTGACCGCCATACAACTTGTGGGCGCCTTTTCCGCCATTGCGAACGGCGGCCGGCTCATGGAACCAAAAATTCTGAAAGTTATCGTCGATACGAAAAAAAATGTCTTGTGGCAGGACAACCCGCAGGTGGTTCGGCGGGTGATTAGTCAAAGTAGTTCGGAAGAGTTAAAACAAATCCTGGTTAAGACGGTGGAAGCGGGGACGGGCCGCGAGGCCCGCGTTAAATGGCGCGACGAATATAAGGCCGCGGGAAAAACGGGCACAGCTCAAAAGTTTGATAATGCCAAAGGCGGTTATTCTGATCTGTCGCTTATTTCCTTCTGCGGATTTTATCCGGCGGAAAATCCCAAATTTACCATTGGCATTTTTTTGGATGAGCCGGAAGGGCGGCGGTGGGGCGGGGTCGACGCGGCGCCTATATTCCGTCGAATTGTTGAGCAGCTCATCCCGAAAAATTATATTTAGTTAAGAGGGTGGAGAATTTTGGCCGTCATTCCGCGAAAGCGTCCCTAAGGGACGTACCACTTCTTCAATCATTAATTATTGAAGCGGCATGTGCCGGATTATGGATGTCATGGAATCGGACCGGGAATCCAGGGTTTGAACATGAATTTGAGTAAAATCGGGAAGTGGAAAGGTTCGCGGGGGCGACGGTCTTAAGTGTCGCATTACTGTAAGAGGCTCAAATCATATTCAGGGATGACGATAGCATTATGAATCAATCAATAGATCTGAAAGAGTTGCTGAAAAAATCGGGCCTTTCTTTTCCGAGAGAGGGAACTGGGATTGTCACTGGATTATCGTATGACTCCCGGAAGGTGAAAAAAGGCGATCTGTTTTTCGCCTGGAAAGGAGTCCACTCCGACGGTCATGAGTTTTTGGATGACGTAAAAA
>JAKLIS010000466.1 GCA_022709485.1 Elusimicrobiota bacterium
GTGACAACCTCTTCTCCAAAATTTTCGGAGCCCTCCTTCATACCGCCACCGTGGGTCTGCCCAAAAGCATGTATTCATTTGGTTTTGAAAGAAGCGTGCGGCTGATCCGAATTTCTTTGGGCCAACAAGAGGAACTTAAAGAGTTAACCGCGATCGAAAAAATTTATTCCAAATTACCGCTCATCCTCCAGGCTGTCACATTCCCATTCATGGCCGCTCTTTCATTTCTCGACAAACGCGTGCGGCTCATGATTAAAAGCGGCATTTCCCGTCTCATTATCATGGTTCTCATTACCATTCCTCTCTATACGGCCGCGTCTCTGTCTCTTTTCGGATTGGCCCCGGCCAGTATTCCCGGGATTATTGGCTTTATCATGGGATGGAACCTTCTTTCACTGGCATGGGGAGATGCATGGTATCAGGGTGTGATGGAGGAAGGCGGTCTCAAAGCCGTGGGCGTTCAACTATTTAATTTGGTGGGGATCTTCAATTCATTTTTATTGACCCTAATTATGACCTCGGATACCCAGTATAAAAACCTTCGCAAAGCAAAAAATTTATCTTGGTTCGCCGCATTTATCGAATCGAAGAAGTTTTGGAAGCCGCTTATTGATCAAAATGGAAAGGAAGTTACCATCCCCTGGTGGAATGTCAATGGAAAACCCGCTCGCCTTTCAATGTGGGCCGCCGCCTTATCCGCTTTCGGACTTGAAGGAATTCACTTGGTCAACTTGGAAGTGGAAGGGATGAAGGATCTTGGTTATTTGTTTAGCGAAAAAACCGGCGCCACCGGCGTGCAAACGGCCATCAACGACGTTGAAGTTGAAATCTTAGGGGCGGGGCATTCTTCCGCCGTGAACTTGTTCGGCGTTTCTCCGATAGAAGAACTGGGCCGATTCTTGCCGGGGTCCGGCGGCTTTACGGAAGGGGAACTCACTCAGCTCTACCATGCCGAAAAAGAAATGAACGGCCTGAAGGCCCAGGTCAAAGGCTTGGACACCGCGGAAAGCCGAATCGCGGCGGGGCTAAATTGGGGCCATGGGGAAAAAGCCGCATTGCTTTCGGCGATTCAAAAAGAAAAAGCCCAGCTCCATCGTCAGCTTGAAAAGATTTATGAAGCTCCTGTTTCTAATAGCGCGGAGGTTAGTCAGAAAAAAGTTTTAACCGAAGAAATTAACAAATCAATAACTGATCTCACCTTGCTGTCTCAAGAACTGGCAAAAGGAGAATTCTCAAAGGAAAAAGTCACCGAGGGCGTGGCTTCTTTCAAAAATCTTCTGACGGACCGATATGAGGAAT
>JAKLIS010000467.1 GCA_022709485.1 Elusimicrobiota bacterium
GAAAATCGAAATATTTTCGGAAGTGGGTGAACTGGGGGAGGTGTCCTTTGATCGAATTAAAATGGAACAGGTGGTGTCCAATCTCATTTCGAACGCCATAAAGTATTCAGAGAAAGGCTCCATTTGGGTGCAGGGGGAGAGGGGAAGCAAAGAAGTGTCGGTGTCGGTTCAAGATGAAGGAAAAGGGATTCCTCCGCAATTTCAAGAAAAAATATTTGACCGGTTTTTTCAGGTGGAGAAAAAGGGGAAAGGCTCCGGCATCGGCCTCGCCATTGCAAAAGCCTGGGTGGAAGTCCACGGCGGAAAGATTTGGGTGGAGTCCGACGGCGAGGGCCGGGGCGCCAAGTTCTCCTTTACGTTACCGATATAAAGCCAGAACTTCAGTTTTTAAAAATCCGTGAGACATCGCAATACCGCAAGAACATTTCAAATACTAATGGTTAATTCCTAATGAATCCTTACTCCATTCCCCCTTTTGTGAGCGCCGTGGCGTTCGGCGTTTTGGGCGTTTACGTTTTTCTTTATAAGCGGAATTCCTCCCTGAATAAATCCTTCGCGGCTCTTTGCGGTCTCACGTTTTTCTGGCAATTTTCCTGGGTTGTCCTATTCAACGTTCACCATCCCGACGGGGCGCGCATCTTGGTCAAGGTTGGATGGTCCGGAATAACATTTTTGCCGGCCGTTTATTATCACTTCGTTCTTGAATCAATGGGGGTCCAATCCACCTATAAAAGACAATTGAAATGGATTTATGCCATTGGTTTTATTTTTTTAGGCCTGTTATGGTCGACAAAAAATTTTATCAACGGATTCAATGAGTTTTCATGGGGTTTATATCCAAAAGCGGCCTTGCCGATCCATCCTCTCTATCTCATCTATTTGGGGGTGGTTTATCTCCTGGGTGTCCAGAAGTTGATCACCTTTTTTAGGGGCGGGGGGGTAACCCCCGCCCGTCGGGTTCAAGCCAAATATATCCTCATCAGTTTGGTGATGTATGGGTTTGCGGGGTCTGATTTTGCCATCAATTACGGGGTTCCATTTTATCCGTTGAAACTGTAGAAAAAGCCTCTTTTTCCGACGAAAAAAGCAGGAAATAACTTTCCACAAAACTCCTCTTCTGATAAAAATAATTACGTTTTTCCGACGAGGAGGCCCTCCATGGCGAGATACAAATACTACAGTTATGAACAAGGACAATTCATTCCCGTGCAATTTGACCGGCAAATCCTACCGGACACATTTGAGTACGCTCTGGACTATATCGTCGACAATATTATGGACGTGTCGATATT
>JAKLIS010000468.1 GCA_022709485.1 Elusimicrobiota bacterium
TGGAACAATTCCTCACAAAACACCCGGGGGGCGAAAAATCTTCCCGTAAAAAGCAGACCAGGGAAGTCGCTCCCGAAATTAAGGCCTACGAAGAAGATCTTCAGCGGGTTTTGGGACGCCGAGTTGAAATACAATCCTTCGGCAATAAGGGTTGGATTAAATTCGCTTTCTATTCTCCTTGGGACCTAGACAATCTTTGCCGCCGCTTGGGTTTAATAAAAGCGGAGGATTAAGCTGAACACCCTTCTTGAGCCCCCAGCTCAGAGAGATTTCCTCAAGGGTCTTTTCTCCTGGTATCGGAAACACGGCCGTCACGATATGGCATGGCGTCACACCCGCGACCCTTATGCCATTATGGTGTCCGAATTCATGCTCCAGCAAACCACCGTGGGGACAGTTAAACCCTATTTCGACAGGTTTCTTTCTAAATTCCCGACTCTCACTTCTCTTGCCGAAGGTGATCTAAACGAAGTTTTGGCGCTCTGGTCTGGTTTGGGTTATTACGCCCGGGCGAGAAATTTATGGGCATCGGCCAAAACTGTGATGGAAAAATTCGACGGCAAAATTCCCTGGGAACCGGAGCGGCTCATAAAACTTCCTGGCGTTGGCCCTTATATCGCGGGAGCCATTTCCACTATTGCCTTCAACAGGGCGGCGCCCGTTTTGGATGGAAATATCATTCGAGTTTTAATGCGTCTTTTGGCCATTGAAGACGATCCCAAACTCAAGCCGGTTCAAATTGTCCTTAGAAAGACTTCGCACGATCTATCACAGCAATCTCTCCTTTTTGAGAAAAGACTGAAGGCTTTGGTTAAAGAGGGGGGAGCTCGATTTCTCAGCCTGGCCCTTATGGATTTGGGCGCCACGGTTTGCTCTCCCCAAAACCCCTCTTGTTTGGCGTGTCCCGTTTCCAACTTTTGCCTGGCTTTAAAATTCGGCCGCCAAGAATCGATTCCTCCCCAGGGGGAGAAAATTGAACGCCCATTGGTGCGGAGGCTTTATGCGGTGGTGTCAAAAAAAGGCCAATGGCTAATGGGGCAAAGGCCCAAGGAAGGTCTTTTCGGGGGGTTGTGGGAGTTTATCGGTTTTGATGTGCCCCAAGGAGAAGAGCCCATTCCTCTTTTGGAAGGGAAGGTTTTTAATGAAACGGGTGTTCCCATTCGAATTAAGGAATCCCTGACGGCCTTTGAGCATCAATTAACCCACCGGGTTTATGTCATCCGTCCTTTTAAGGGAGAAATTTATCCCAAATCAAAAAGGGTCCTTTTAAAGAAAAAGGGGGAGAACTACGG
>JAKLIS010000469.1 GCA_022709485.1 Elusimicrobiota bacterium
CGGCGGCCGGAAACATTCTTAAGGAGAAAAAACGATCGGTATAAAGCGTGATCCTGCTGCAATTTCCGGAAAGATAAACCGGAGAAAATTTGATCCATTATTTCGCGTATTGACTTAGAAAAATCGCTGTTTTTATTGGCCATCAAATCGTTAAAAAATATGGTACCCCCTCTTTCAATATATTTTTTCAAGTTCCGTTTTTCTTTTTCCGACAACTGAAGAGCGGAATTCCCTTGAACAATGATAAAGGGATATTCCAAAAGTGAGTCTTCTGAAAGGTCTAAAATCTTTTTTTCGCTTAAAATGGGGATATTCGTGTAATTTTTAACGGTTTGGATGACCGCCTCGAAAACACCCGGATACGGATCCCAATTGCCTGGATGGCGGATTTGTGAGATTCTAAAATCATTTCCGTCAGCGGCCATCGATGGCGTCGAAACTAACAAAATAAAAAATAAAAGGATCTTGGGTTTGCTTAAAACAAGCAGACTTTCCATGATTAAAATAGTGAGGACGAGCATGATCAGCCATGCGCTCAATTCCATTCCTTTTAAAGCCGCCAGGACTATTTTTGCGTTGTCTTTTTCAAAAGGGATCCATGTGAGAGGGTTTTGGGGAAAGACTTTTTTCAAGTCCCTGGAGGCGATCCGGCGGGTATCGCCTTCAATTTTCTGGTCTTTGATGTTAATGGCAAAGCTGAAACTTTCTTCCTTCTTGTCGGTTTCGGCGCGGTATAAACCCGGTTCAGACGTCTTTGTCCAGTGAAGAGATTGATTGTCGCTTAAATGGACCCCGCTCGGGATGGCATCGGGTGGAACGATTGTTACGCGAGAAAGACCATTGGGTAAAGAAATATTGAGGGGCTCGCCCACAAAACTCATTAACGAAGTCTCTTGTGAAAGGGGATCGACCATTGAACCGATAATTTCTCTCATCAAAGGCGCAAATGCCGGTTTGGTAGGCAAATTGGTCCAAGCGCGATCGAGGGAGGTCAGCAATATGACCACTTGTCCCTTCCCGACCTTTTTTCCCACCAAAACATATTCACCCGTGGCCAATTTAAGGATGGGATGAACGCCCGATCCGGGGTCTAAAGGAATAAATCGACGGATTTGGACTTCTTTCCATTCAAAATCCTGAGAACCAGCCAGCTTCAAGTGGTCATAGTTCTGGCTTATCTCCTCTACTGCCTTTATCTTATCTTTTTTGTTCGCTCGCCTGAGCAGGGAGCGGACAATATGGGCCTGATTTTTGCTTTTCTCTCGGTTTTGCTGA
>JAKLIS010000047.1 GCA_022709485.1 Elusimicrobiota bacterium
CAAGGGCGGGTCGATCTGTAACACCAGAAAATCATACATTCAAGCCGCATCACCTGTAAAAGTGTACATACAAGGGCCGGGGTGAGGGTCTTAAAGAATAGGACTTAGGAGGTTTTACGCTTAGAGTGGAATTTTTTGAGGACGTCTTTGGCCTCGGGAGTATCGAGGAGTTTCAAGATCCGGGCCGACGATTCAGCCATTTCTTTATTTTGATCTTCGAGGGCCAAAATGAGAAGGCCGATGGTTTCAGGCGATCGGCCTAAGTTGAGGCCGGCTTCCTCACGGACGAGAGGATGCGGGTCCCCCAATGCCTGGGCCAAAGCTTGCACCGCTCCCGGGACCCCCACTCCCATTTTCCCTATGACTTCCGTGGCGGTCAAACGGATAAAAGGGTCCGGATCCGAGAGAAATTTGGCGAGTTCGGGAACGGCCACTTGTCCCAGGGAAGCCAAAGCCTCTTCAGATCGATCCACCACCTGATTGTCTTCACTCCGCAGGGTTTCCAAAAGAAAAGGCAATAATTTCTTCTTTGCGAGATCGTTTTGTTGGGCCAATTTCCCGAGGGCCATCAAGCGGGTGGGAGTGTCTTCTGAAAAAAGCTCTTTTTTTAAATCGCTCCGTTGGCAGGCGAAAAAAAGAAATCCGATAAGGGTCGCCCCGATGAGCGGATAGGTCCTCATTTTGTCCCAGAATCGGAAATTCAAATCTGACATCATAATGGACAAAGTTTATATTTTCTACAGACTGAGGAGAGGGACCCGGGTTTATATTTTTTATTAGAGGAATTTCAGCCGAGGGAAAGATTTTTGGAGAGAGAAGATCGTTTTGAGAAAAGATTGATGGTCGTCACCAATTTTCGAGAAGGATCAACATGAAAAGCCGAGAGGTTTCCGAAATCAATTTTATTTTCACCGATAGAAAACCCTTCTTCCGGAATATTATCCCACCGGGATAGAGTGGTCCGAATCCAAACCACATTTCCCCATTTCCCCCGGATGGGTTGGCTGGCGAGCCCCAAATGGCGGGGGGTCTCGGGGTATCTGGCCAAAGCCAGTATTTTTTTCAACTCAAAAGGTGAAGACTTCAATTGGCTGCGGAACACAAATGCGGTCCGTCCGGAAATTTCCTGATGATGCCGCCGAGGGTATTTTTTTAAAACCTTTTGAATCGCTTCCGCAATAACCTGTTCTTGGAAAAGGGAGTGTTTGATGGGAGCAATATAAATAACGACATCTCGTTTATTTTCGGGATTTAACCGTTGCCAGGAAAAAACCGGTCCCAAAAGCCTCTCCACCGCGGCGGCGCGGCTCACTTCAACCAAATTCACCTGTCGTAGATTTTTTGCCTGTTTAATGACGCCGGATTTTTGGTTAATTTGACTAAGAGCGAACTCGAGGTCGGGAAAACTATGGCCCTCTTTGGGAAGAAAATTTTTAATTTTTAATGTGTCTTTTGAGAGTCGACGACCGGACCCGGAGAAAGACACTATTTGAGATAGTTTGAATGAAAAAGAGGGGGAATTCCCCTCATCATCAGAATCCGTGAACAGAGATCCCGACGTCCAGGGTCCCAATGGAAAAAAAGCGGTCACCAGCAGCAATAGAATCATCGTCGGTATATTGAAAAAATATATTTTCATTTGAGGGGTTTTAATCTCTAAAGAGTTTAAGCCTCCCCTCCTTAATTTCGCCTTAAGAACTTGTAAAAATCTCGTAAAAGTCCTGTTGCGGGGTAAGCAAACGTTTAAAAACGCATTTAGAATACAATTCGAATAATAAATGCAAATGGGTCTATATCCAAGCACTGGGCACTCGGAACCAGACCCTATGGGACACCGTTTGGGTTTGGTTAATCGAGTTATTTCTTTTTCGTCTGGTTGGCGACGGCCTCGGCTGCTTTTTTGATGGCTTCCGCATCCCCCAGATAATAATGGCGAACGGGTTTCAAATTGTCGTCCAATTCATAGACAAGCGGAATGCCGGTGGGGATATTCAACTCCACGATGTCTTTGTCGGATATATTATCCAGGTATTTCACCAAGGCCCGGAGGCTGTTTCCGTGAGCCGCAATGAGGACCTTTTTCCCAGATTTGACGGTGGGGGCGATGGTGTCATGCCAGTAGGGAAGGAATCGGGCCACGGTGTCTTTTAAAGATTCAGTGAGAGGAATTTCCGCGGGTTTTAAATCGGCGTACCGGGGATCTTTCCCCGGGTAACGGGGATCGTCTTTGGTCAAAACCGGCGGGGGAACGTCGTAACTCCGGCGCCAAATTTTCACTTGATCTTCTCCGTGTTTTTCAGTGGTTTCAGCTTTGTTAAGTCCTTGGAGGGCCCCATAATGGCGTTCATTGAGGCGCCAGCTGTTAATAATAGGGATGTACATCAAACCCATTTCTTCCAAAACCAACCAAAGGGTCTTGATGGCCCGAGTTAAAACGGAAGTGTATGCAATTTCAAACGTAAAACCTTCCTTCTTTAGGAGGCGGCCGGCGTCGGCAGCCTCTTTTAAACCTTTTTCAGAAAGGGGCACATCGGTCCAACCTGTAAATCTATTTTCTTTATTCCAGGCGCTTTCGCCATGGCGGATTAAAACGAGTTTCTTCATAGAAAAATCCTCCTTAAAAATTGGCAAGCCCGGATTATAATACCGGCTTTGACCCCTGTAAACGGGTCCCTAAGAACCCGGCAATTTTTGATAAAATCTAACGGCAAAATTTCAAATAGTTTCTCTCTAGGAGTTGACCCCGTCGAACCCTCCCGTAAGACAACACCGCCGGAAAAACCCTCGGATAAAAGCCCTTGGGCTTTTGTCGCCGAAGGGACGCAATTGGCTATCTCTATTTTATTGGGGTTTTTTATCGGGTTTGAGATTGATAAGCGAAAAGGAACATCTCCTTGGTTTACGTTGGCCTTTTCGGCCCTTTTTTTTGCGGCCGGGATGTACGGGTTTATTAAGAGGGTGTTGAGAAAATAGAAGACCCTCACCCTTGCCCTCTCCCACTCGCCCGCTTCGCGGGCTCGCGGGAGAGGGAAAACAAAGAGAATGCGGGCTCCCTCTCCCTCTGGGAGAGGGCCGGGCCTGCCCGCCGTAGCCCGAAGGGCGAAGGCGGGGTGAGGGTCCCTGAAAGAAAGCGTGCTCCCTCTCCCTTTGGGAGAGGGGCGGGGTGAGGGGCCCTGAAAGAAAGCGGGCTCCCTCTCCCTCTGGGAGAGGGCCGGGCCTGCCCGCCGTAGCCCGAAGGGCGAAGGCGGGGTGAGGGAGTTTTAAGAAAATGAAAAAAATATTTTTCCTATCGGTTCCCATCATTTTCTCCGCCCTGATTTTTATCGGGGTAAAGGCCATGAGCATTCGGCCGGAGATTGCCAATGGGATTTTCGTGGGACTCATCATCGCGTTGGCGCAGTCTTTCTTCTCCATTGGCCTTTTAAAGTGGGCTTTGACCAAAAAGTATTTTTACGTTGTCTGGGGGAGCGGGGTTTTCTTTCGGTTTTTGGTATTTGCCATAACGGCCTTTGTTGTGTATAGATTTACAAGCCTCAATTTCGCCGCCACGCTCATAGCTTTGGTCACAGCCACAACCATTTTCCTGGTTTTTGAGTCAGCCGCGATTCTGAAAACCACATGAACTTCATTGAGACATTAGAACATCATTTATTGGATCATCCCATTGGGCTCACCTTGACATTGGGAGGTCATTCTATGGCCGTTACAAACCATGAAATGATGGTGATGATTGCGGGAATTTTTATGATGATAACGCTTCCTTTGGCCGCCCGATCCTGGCCCCTTGTCCCCACGGGCCCCCGAAACCTTCTTGAAACCCTTGTTGTGTTTATTCGAGATGAAGTTGTTTTGCCAAACACTGGTGAAGACGGCCGGCCCTATGTACCCTATTTTCTCACGGTTTTCTTTTTTATCCTGACGGCGGGACTCTTGGGTTTGGTTCCAAACTTCGGGAAGTTTACTGCCAATATTTCGGGAACATCCACTGGGAATATCTCTGTGACTGCCACCCTTGCTATTTTTACTTTTCTTCTCATCAACTTTGCCGGCATTCGGAAATTCGGATTAATTCAATACTTTAAAAATTTTATCCCACACGGACTCCCCTTCTGGCTGATTCCGCTTATTTTTCCTTTGGAAATAATTGGGCTTTTCACCCGAAGTTTTGCCCTTTGCATCCGGCTTTTCGCGAATATGATTGCCGGTCATATTGTTGTTCTGGCCCTTATATTTCTTATCTTCATTTTCAATTCCTTGTGGGTGGCCATTCCCTCAGAAATCGGAGCGGTGGGCATTTTAGTGCTGGAGGTCTTCGTTATCTTCTTGCAAGCATATATTTTTACTTTGCTATCATCGGTATTCGTTGGCGGGAGCTTAAATCCGCATTAATCTAATCAATTTCGGAAAAAAACAATCAATCTAGGAGGCAATTAAATGAATGGTGATATGTTGTACATCGGTCTTGGTTATATCGGCGTTGGTTGGGGAGCCGGGTTGTGCCTTTTTGGGGCCGCCATGGGCATCAGCAAATTGGCCAGCGCATCCCTTGAGGGAACAGCGCGTCAACCAGAAGCGGCGGGGGCCCTTCGTATTTCCATGTTGATTCCGGCTGCCCTCATCGAAGGATTGGGATTTTTTGCGCTCATTGTTTGTTTAATTGGAATGAACAACTTGTCTCCGAAAGCAGAAAAAGCGGCCGCTTCAACTGAAAAACCCGCCGTGACAGAAACGGCCCATTAATTGGCCGTTTTGGACGTTTGATTAATGGAAAAACTTCTTCAACCCGATTTCGGCCTCATGATTTGGACGGCCGTCAGCTTTATTATCCTGCTGGCGGTGCTGGGCCGTTATGCGTGGAAGCCCATTCTGGAAGGGTTGGAGAAGCGGGAGAAAAGAATTCGGGATGATATTGAACGGGCGGAAAAATCCCAAAAAGAAGCGGAGGCGCTCCGGTTGAAATATGAGGCCGACCTCACCGAAGCCCAAAGAAAAATGCAAGATATGGTGAACGGCGCCCGGCTGGAAAGCGAGAAAACGCGGGAGAAACTCCTTCAAGCCGCCAAAGAAGAATCCGATCGGCTTATTGAAAAAGGCCGGCGGGATCTGGAAGTGGAAGCAGACCGGCTTAAAGAAGAATTGAAGAAAGACGTGGCGGATATTTCTCTTCAAATTTCGGAGAAAATTGTCGGCCGATCGGTGGATAAAAAAGTGGCGCATGAGGTGATGGAAGAATCGTTGGCCGCCATTCGAGGAGGAAAAAAATAATGAAAAATATAATCATCTCTCGCCGATACGCCAAAGCCCTTTTTCAGCTGGCGGCTGATTCCAAATCCTTAAATGACGTCCTCCAGGCGCTTTCAAATATTTGCGAGGCGCTTAAAACGAGTCCCGAACTCAAAAAAGTGTTGATGAACCCTCTTTTAAAGCCGGATGAGATCCAAAGTTTGGTTCGAGTTGTCACCTCTAATAAACTGGTTTTGAAATCCGTCCAGCTTTTGGCCAAAAGAAAAAGACTCAATTTAATTTCCTCTATATTTACTGACCTCACCCGTCTTTCTGATGAATCCACTGGGACCAAGCGAGTGATTGTCAAAACGCCCCATGATATTTCAGATTTCGATAAACGTCTTATTGAAAAACACTTGGCTGCTTTCTGGGGTGGAAATGTGATAGGCGACTTTAAAGTGGCCCGGGATATGGTGGGCGGAATCTGGATGCAAATGGGCGATAAAGTGATGGATTTAACGCTTAAGCGGCGATTTGAAGATTTGAGGCAATATTTAATTAACAGCGGGAATTGAGGCCCCATCGTCATCCCCGCGCAAGCGGGGATCCAGGTACCGAACTTGAAGTTTAAAGTCCGGTTTGCAGCCTGGATTCCCGCTTACGCGGGAATGACGATAATGGAATGACCGCAAATCAATAAGGGATCAACAATTTATGTCAATTAAAGCAACCGAAATTACCAGCGCGATAAAAAAGCAACTCGAAGAATTCAAATTCAAAACGGATTTAGAGGAAGTCGGCTATGTCATGCAAGTGGCCGACGGCATCGCCCGCGTTTACGGCCTGGAATCGGCCATGAATGGCGAACTCCTCCGATTCCCGAACGATGTTTACGGCATGGTTTTAAATTTAGAGCCAGATTCTATCGGCGTGGCTCTGATGGGATCTGAATCTCAAGTGGGTGAAGGCGATCCCGTAAAGCGAACCAATCGCGTCATGGATGTCCCGGTGGGTCCAGAACTTATTGGCCGCGTGGTGTCTCCTTTGGGGCTTCCCTTGGACGGCAAAGGCCCCATTAAATCCTCAAAAACGCGGCTTTTGGACATTGTCGCGCCGGGTGTCATTGATCGTCAGGGAGTGACCGAACCCCTTCAGACGGGGCTAAAAGCCATCGACGCCATGATTCCCATCGGCCGCGGCCAACGGGAACTGATTATCGGGGACAGGCAAACCGGCAAAACCGCCATCGCGGTGGACACCATCATCAATCAAAAAAATCAACCGGATCGGCCCATCTGTATTTATGTGGCGGTGGGCCAAAAACAATCCACCGTGGCTTCCGTCGTGAAGACCTTAACGGACGCGGGAGCGATGGATTACACCATCGTTGTCTCAGCCGCGGCGTCGGATCCGGCGCCTCTTCTCTATATCGCCCCTTATGCGGGAGTGACGATGGGTGAAGAATTTATGTGGCAGGGAAAAGATGTTCTCTGTGTTTATGATGACCTCACCAAACATGCCCAGGCTTATCGTCAGCTTTCGCTTCTCCTTCGGCGTCCGCCGGGACGAGAAGCCTATCCGGGAGACGTTTTTTATCTTCACTCCCGCCTTCTTGAGCGGGCGTGTAAACTCTCGGCAAAAAACGGGGGCGGCTCCCTCACCGCCCTCCCGATTATTGAAACGCAAGCCGGAGACGTCTCTGCCTACATCCCGACAAATGTAATTTCAATCACCGACGGCCAAATTTATTTAGAAGGAAGCCTCTTTTATTCGGGCGTCCGGCCGGCGGTCAATGTGGGAATTTCAGTTTCTCGCGTGGGAGGAAAAGCTCAAATCAAAGCCATGAAGCAGGTGGCCGGCATGCTCCGCTTGGAGTTGGCCCAATACTACGAATTGGCCGCCTTTGCCCAATTTTCCAGCGAGTTAGACAAGTTTTCTCAGCAGAAACTGGCGCGCGGACAGAGGATGGTGGAATTATTAAAACAAAATCAATATTCCCCTATGGATGTGGCGCACCAAGTGGCGGTCATCTTTATTGGAGTCAATGGCTACATCGATGATATTCCCTTAAGCCGCATCAAAGAATTTGAGCAAAAATTTTTGGCATCTCTCGAAGTGTCGATGAAGGACGTTTTAGAGGAAATCCGAACCGGTAAAAAAATGTCTGAAGCCACCATTCAAAAACTGACCCATTTTGTCTCGGAATTCAAAAAAGGATTCCTCGCTCAACCCCATGGCCTCCCTACGTGAGCTTCGCCGGAAAATAAAGTCGGTTAAATCCACTCAGCAAATCACCAAATCGATGAAAATGGTGGCGGCGGCCCGCTTAAATCGCGCCCAAGCACGCGCGTTACAAGCCCGGCCGTTTTCGGATAAATTGGACACGCTTCTGCATGAGTTGGCGTATATAACCCATCATGTGGAAAATGGCGCCGCTGTGGAACATCCGTTAATGGAAAAGCGGAAGGGTAATCGCGTGGACATCCTTTTGGTGACTTCAGATCGGGGACTGTGCGGAGGCTTTAACGCCCATCTAATTCGGCACACCCTTGAGGTTTTGCGGGAACTTAAAAATGAAGATGTCCATCTCTGGATTGTCGGAAAAAAGGGATGGAATTTCTTTCGTCGAATGCGGATCCCAATTGAAAAAGAATATCTTAATTTTTTCCACCGGTTGGGATTTCACCAAGCTGAGATTTTGGGCAACGATTTGATCCAGAGCTTTTTGAAAACTAAGACCCGTGAAATTCGAGTGATCTATAACGAATTCAAATCCCGGATTCAGCAAAAACTCGTCATGAAGACATTGCTTCCGGTGGGAGAAATTCCGGGTGTGAAACCGCGCCAGGATTTTCTTTATGAGCCGATGCAAGAGGAGATATTAAATGCGCTTCTTCCGCGGCATGTGAAAGCGCAGGTTTACCGAATTTTGCTGGAATCCGAGGCGGCCGAGTTGGCGGCGCGGCTCGCACAGGGCGAGCGCCTGGTGCTGCTCGACGTGCGCGAACCCGACGAGGTCGCCCGCTGCGCCCTGCCGGGCAGCACGTTCATTCCGTTGGGTGAGCTCGCGCGGCGCCAGGTCGAACT
>JAKLIS010000470.1 GCA_022709485.1 Elusimicrobiota bacterium
TTCCGGCATTCTGAAGCGCCTCAAATGCCATTCCTCCGGTAATCGATCCGTCGTTTACAATGGCAATGACTTTGTGATCTTCATTCTGAAGGTCTCGCGCCGACGCGTAGCCCAGGGCGGCGGAAATAGATGTGGAGGCGTGACCCACGCCAAAAGCGTCGTGCTTGGATTCCACCCGAGTCGGGAACCCGCTCACGCCTTTATATTGACGAAGAGTGTGAAAATGTTTGGCCCGCCCGGTAAGAAGTTTATGCGCATAGGCTTGGTGCCCCGTATCGAAAACCAACTTATCTTTGGGAGAGTTGAAAACATAATGCAGAGCGATGATGAGGTCCGTGCATCCCAAAGAGGCGCCCAAATGGCCGCCTGTTTGAGCCGTCACCTCGATAATGGTTTGCCGTATTTCTTGAGCCAAATCCGGCAGAAGCTCCGGACGGATATTTCGCAGATCCTTCGGTTCACGGATCATTTCAAGCAGGGACATGGTTCTCCTTCGAGTTGGAATTAATTTTTCGTCGAAAACGAGCGATTATTTTGCCTTTAATCGGGGGTTTTCGCAAGGCGGATAATTTTAAAATCATGGCGAGTTTTAAGAGCGTTTAATTCAATGGCCTCATTAATAAATACCCGATTCCGTTATAATGGATTGAAGAGAAATATCATGAGCTTGGTGAGGAATATGAATCAATCTTTGGTTTGAAAAAAACAGACCCAATCGCCGCCCTTTTTTTGCTTGATGCAGAACTTGGTCATAGAAGCCTCCTCCATATCCAATTCGATATCCGCGGGAATCGAAACCAAGCCCAGGGACGACCACGAGATCGATTTGTCGAAATGAATAGGGTTCTTTTTTCTCTATGAGTTCAAGTGGGCCGAGGGGTGTTTTGCGAAGCCGATCCCCTGGTTTAAAAAATGCGAAATAGGGTCGACGGAGGCCCAGCGCCGTTATCGGAATCAACATGTTTTTTCTCGCCTTCCAGCCGGCTTTAAGAATGTCATCGGTTAAAACTTCACTTCCAAATCCCAAATAGAGGGCGATGGTTTTAGCTCTTTTAAAATAATGTGAATCGAGGACTTTTCGATTAATGACCCCGCTCCATTTCAGTTGATTGTGACGGCTGATAGATTGCCTTTTTTGGGTCAAATATTTGCGAAGCCAGATTTTGGCTTCCTCGATGGTTTTTGGAGATTTTTCCAATGGCATTTTTGTGGCCCTCTATAGGAGTTTTTTAAGGCTATCAATGACGAATTTCTGTTCCGTCCATTTCATGG
>JAKLIS010000471.1 GCA_022709485.1 Elusimicrobiota bacterium
CCTTCTCGAAAGCGAACTGTTCGGGCATGAAAAGGGATCCTTCACCGGGGCCGTCAGGGAGAAGATCGGGCGATTCGAAATGGCCGACGGCGGGACCTTGTTTTTGGATGAAATTGGGAACCTGTCTCTTCCCGTGCAGGCGAAACTTTTGCGGGTTTTGCAGGATCCCAGCTTCGTGCGTTTGGGAGGACGAAAACATGTCCGCGTCAACACCCGGGTTGTGGCGGCTACCAATCGAGATTTGGAGGTGGCGGCACAAAAAGGGGAATTCAGAGAGGACCTCTATCACCGAATAAAGGTTTTTTCAATTGAATTATCCCCTCTTCGGAACCGGAAGGAAGATATTCCATTTATCGTCGATCATTACATAAAAAAATATTGCGCCGAAATGAATGTTCCGGTCAAAAAAATAAACGAAAAAGTTTTTGATCTTTTTGATCAGTACCGTTGGCCGGGAAATATTCGGGAGCTGTCCAACGCCCTTCGAAGCGCCGTGGTGTTGGCCGAAAACGAAATTAAAGTTGAACACCTACCCACCAGCATTCGCCACCCACAAGGGGGGGAAAAATCCGGGCCCGCTCTTTCTCTTGGAGATTCCGCCTTAAAGGATGTGGTAAAAAAAGTGGAGCGAGAGACCATTTTGGCCACTTTAGAGAAGACCCATTGGAACCGGACAGAAGCGGCCAAAATCTTGGGAATTGACTATAAAACCCTTTATAACAAAATGCGGGAGCACGGCATTAAATCCGACGATTGATTTTACTCCTTCACACCCAGCCATGATTATTTAAAGATGTTTATAATCAATCAGATTCAATAGATCGCCGCTTTTGAAAGTCCTTCCTCGTTTCCCAAAAAAAAGTGCGGAAATATAGCGCTTTTTAACCCATCCTTAATGAAACCTTAATCTGGTACTTGTTACGATTCTGTTACATGAGGCTGAATGTGCCGAATCGGAAAAAACATGGCTAAAAAATCACTTTTTCTAGACTGTTTTAGAAAAAGGCTCGGGCCACTTGGCTTAAGCTTTTTATTGCCGTTTTTATTAGTGCCTGCCATATTCGCCGAAGTCTCCTTTGTTGGAAACCTGCAATTTCAAAATGCCTCCAGCCAATGGATTAATATCACTGACGCTGATTTCGTTGATGTTAAAAATCCACCCTATCGAATTCTGATCGAAGACAGCGCTCTTTCAGGTTTTCGAATTGGGTTTACTCCCATGGCGGCGTCCGAAGGAACTCACATTCTCCTTCATATGGACGAGGCCCA
>JAKLIS010000472.1 GCA_022709485.1 Elusimicrobiota bacterium
GTAATAATGACCCATGATGAGTGTTCGAAATATTCGTTCAAAAACCGGAAAAATGGATTCCGCGCGGACTCCCATACGGGCCAGTAAATGGCCCTGAGAGAAAGCTTCGCTGAATTGCCGGCGCCAAACGGCATCTTCCAAATCCTTAAAGTCGCCTGAGGCGTCTGGAAGTCCCAAGGCGCGAATGTCTTCTGTGGAGATCACTTTTTTTGGGCCTGAAAAAAGCATGATTTTGTCTATTTCCTGATTGATTTCTTCCAAATTCGAACAGCTCTCAGCCAGTTCCTGAGCCGCTTGAAACGCAATGGATTTGCCCCGTTTTTTAACTTCATTCATTATCCAGGCGGGAAGTTGGTTGTCGAAAGGCGCCCAAAAGGTGATGATTTCTCCTTGCGAGGCCACTTGAGCGGGGACTTCTTCTTTGAGAGAGGCTTTTCCATCATGAATGAAGATCAAGCAGGTGGTGTCCGGAAGTCCGGGAAGCCCATCGGCGAGAATTTTCTGCTCCGATGAGGAAAGATCCTCGGCTTCGTAAACGATGATCACCCGGCGATCGGCCAGGAACGGAAAACAACTGGCGGTGGATAAGACCTCTCCCGCATTTAAAGAATCGGCATGATACCGGTTTAAATTGAGGTCTTGGGAATCCGCTGGAAGGAGGGCGTCAATAATTTTCTGAACGGCTTTTTCTTTCAGCCAAAGCTCGGGTCCGTCGAAAAGATAGGCTTTTCCCAGCTTTTTGGCCCGAACATCATGCTCAAGTTGATCCGGTGTCTTGGGGGACACAGTTTTAGAAGGGAAGGGTGCTCGGATAGGCGGGCGGCGGATTTCCCGGCTCAGGGGTTTTCGCGGGTTTGGCCGGGACCGATTTGGGCGAGACGCTCGTGACCGTTCCAAAACCTTCAATGGTCCGCTTCACGATGTCTTCCGCGAACCGGGTCCAAAGTTCTTCGCGGGCTTGCTCACGCGTCATGCCGCCGGGCTCGGTTTCGACAAAATATCTGAATTTCTGCTCCATCCGGGGCTCTTCCCATAAATATTGGTTTTTTGCGCGGTCTAAAAATTTTAAATCCATAATGACCCAAATCTGGTATTCACGGGGAATCAAATTTTGATCGTGGCTTAATTCCGTTTCAATGTATTGGGTCACCTTCCCGACGACGATTCCATCGGCATTATTAAGATTATCTGTGTAAGGAATTCGTCCGTCGCGAATAAACTCTTGGGTGACGGCGAGCCAAAGGCGGTTTCCAATGGCCGG
>JAKLIS010000473.1 GCA_022709485.1 Elusimicrobiota bacterium
TTAAGCTTCTTTGTCGGTTTCTTGAAGCAATCTTTTTGATGATTTTGGCTGAAATGGTTCCAAAATTTTTCGCGCGGGCGAACCCCGAATGGACTACCCGTGTTTTATTGCCGTGGCTCGTGCGCCTTAAAAAACTTTTCCGCCCGATTCGCCGCTTTATTTTTCAAATTACCCATTGGATTTCATGGGGTCGTTTTAATCTTCCGGACGAGCAAATCTTGAAATTCAGCCCGGATGAAATCCAGGCTCTTTTGGAAGAGCGCGAGACGGTGTCCGCTGCCACGTCCGATTTCCTTCCCATGGTTCACCGCGCTTTGACGCTTCAAGAGCGCCAGGCTCAACATATCATGGTTCCTCTGAAAGAAGTGGATCAAATCGAATTGAATCCGCCCGGGAAACCCCAAATAGGAAGAGATCTCCTGATCGATCTCATCATTGAAAGCGGCCGGACCCGCACGCCTATCCGTTCTCGCGGTGAATTGATGGGTTTTATCCATTTTAACGACCTCCTTCCCTTGGTTCTCAAAGATCAAGGAATCGATATTTTTGAATTTATTCGAAAAGCCATGGATGTCCCTGCCGGGCGAAACGTCACAGACTTGCTCCAGGACTTTAAAACAAGCAGCGTCCACATGGGATTTGTGAAAGATCAAAATCAAAATGTGGTGGGCATCGTCACTTTGGAAGACGTTCTTGAGGAAATTACAGGCGAAATCCTGGATGAATATGATTTGGCGGACGCCGTCGAGAGTTCAAAGCTATGAGTTGGTTTGGTTTGGACATATTTCTTCTTTTCCTTTTCACCACGCTGGCCGGTTTTTTCGCGGGCAACGAAGTCGCGTATACCGCCTTAAATCTTTCCCAAATTAAACGGGTTCATAAGTTAAAGCCGGGGTTTTTTCGTTTATGGGAAAAAAGGCCGGACTTGGTGCTGGCCGTCCTGCTTATTTCCAATAACGCCGTGGGGACCGCGGTCGGCGTTTTGGCCGCCCATGCGGCCCAAGAATCCGGTCTTTTTTTTCTAGGAAAAGAAAGTTTGACGACATTCTTATTCGGCCTTCTGTCCGGCCTATTTCTCCTTTTCTTCGGAGAAATATTGCCTAAGATTTACGCGAAACAATTCAGCCTCTCCTGGGCTTTGACGGTGACCCCTTTGATGAATGTTTGGACGCGCCTTTTAACGCCCGTGGCGGAGATATCCGTCAAAATCATCAATAAAATTCTCGTTTTTCAACGGGCAAAAACAATGGCTTTTCCG
>JAKLIS010000474.1 GCA_022709485.1 Elusimicrobiota bacterium
TAGCCCGTGCGGAGCTCCCAAAATGCGCTTTTAACAAATCTTGAGAAACCCGTTTCCTCTCGAGCACCAGTTTCACGGCTTCAATAAGATCTTTCAGTTCTTTTTTATCTTCGACGGCAAACTCTAAAGCGCTTCCCGATCCGAAGAGGTCGTCATATTCAGGAATTCCAAATTGTTTTAAATGTTGCACCAGGTTCTCGACATCTTTTTCGGAAACAAAAGCCCCTTGGACACGGACTGGATCGGACGCTCCGGCCGGCAGATACAACATATCCCCCTTTCCTTGTAAGGATTCGGCCCCGACCACATCCAAAATAACGCGAGAGTCGATAGAGGAGGAAACGCGGAGAGCGATGCGAGCCGGCAAATTGGCCTTAATAACTCCGGTGATGACGTCCACAGACGGGCGTTGAGTCGCCAAAACTAGATGGATCCCGACGGCGCGGGCCATTTGGGCCAGCCTCTGGATAGAATCTTCCACTTCTTTGGGAGAAGTCAACATCAAATCGGCCAATTCATCGATAACAACGACCAAATAATAAATGGGAGGTTGCCCCTGAGCTTTCCTTTTCTCATTATAGGATTCGATGTTTCGAACATTGGCTTTGGCAAACAAGTCATACCGGAATTCCATGACTTTCACCAAGCGAAGGAGCGCTTTGGCGGCTTGTTTGGAATTGGTAATGACTTCCGCGTTCATGGGTGAATTTCGCGGATCATACAAATGGGGAATCATGGAGTAGGAGGGTAATTCAAGCCTTTTGGGGTCAATGAGAACAAATTTAACAAGGTTTGGCGGCATCCGGTACAGGATGGACGAAAGCATCGCGTGAATACAAATGCTTTTCCCCGACCCGGTCGCGCCGGCAACCAAAAGATGGGGCATGGTCGCCAAATCCACGAAGAGAGGCTCGCCCGAAACCGATTTCCCCAGCACAAAGGCCAATGGGGATTTGTGGTTCAAAAATTGAGGGGTTTGAAGCAATTCTCTGAGTCCCACTGTTTCCGGTTTTAAATTGGGGATTTCCACTCCCACCGCTCCTTTGCCCGGGATGGGCGCAATCATCCGAATTCCCACCGATTTCATCGCCAGGGCGATGTCATCCACCCGACTTGTTATCGAAGACACTTTAACTCCAGGAGCAGGCTCCAGGTCGTAACGGGTGATAACAGGGCCTGGATGAATTTCAACCACCGTAGCCGCGATGTCAAAATTGGCCAATGTTTTCTCCAAGAGGCGGG
>JAKLIS010000475.1 GCA_022709485.1 Elusimicrobiota bacterium
TCTCCCTTCTAGCTTAAAAAAAGACGCCGCCGTCATTTTCCCGGCCCTGTCCAGCTTGGCATCTAAAATAATGATCGAAAAAGAATTTGAGGATGAAACCGGCTTTTTAGATAAATTTCTGGGGAATTACCCCGGAAGCCATGGGACCCAAATTTATCCTTTAGAGCCTTCGGAAAAAGATTTTTTGGCCGGGGCTCAACTTGCCAGCCGGTCTGGAATAACTATTTTCTTTTCTTTTGACGCGCACCTTTTTCCGGGGCAGGAAAAACTTTTGGGGGCTCTTCAAAAATCATGCCGCCAATTGATTGTTGTTTTCCTGCGCGATCCGTACGATGTTTCTTTTTTAAGGCCGCAGGATGTCGGCATTACAGCCTTTGGTTTTCGAAAATGCCAGGTCAAAGCCGTGCTTGAAAGGATTTTCGGTTGAAAAGTCTCATTGTTGATGTTGGAGGCACCAAGACCTCTTTCGATCTCACGGAACCCGGCCGAAAAGTTCAAAAAAAATCTTTTCCATCCAATTCCTCCCTCTTAAGAAAACAGATTCAAAATTTTGTCAGCTCGAACCGCCGTCCAAAAAAATCAAATCTCGATTTTTTGACCGTCGGTCTTCGCGGGGTTTGGACCCGGAAAGAAAAAGCGGTTTGGGGGAAGAGATTAAAGGGGCTAGCGAAGAACGTCAAGATCCTATCGGATATTGAACTTGCTTATCACAATTGTTTTGGAAAGGAAGCGGGAATTATTCTGAACGCCGGCACGGGGTCCATCGCGTTCGGCCGGTCGGCATCGGGCCGGATGGCGCGAGCCGGGGGGTTGGGCCCCATTTTGGGAGATGAAGGATCGGGGTTTTGGATAGGCCGGGAATATTTAAAGAGAATGGCCCCTCAAATGTCCGCCGAGAAAATCCGAAAACTGGCCAAAGATCCGAAAGGGGTCGCCAAAATAGCGGCATTTTCAACAAAAGTGTTGAGGAGGGCGAAAGCCGGAAACAAGGAAGCACTTAAATTGGTTCATGAGGCTCAAAACCACCTTTTCGCGCTGGTGAATGAGGTGAAAAAGAAGGTAGGGGGACCAAAAATGAATGTGAGGCTGGCGGGAGGCCTCTTTGAAAACCCGCTCTTTAAAGAAATGTTTGTTAGAAAAATAAAAAAGAGTGGGGCCCACCGGAAGAAGGGGTCAAGTCGCTACATGACTCATTTTTGTTCCAAAAATGAGTCATGTAGCGACTTGATAATCATCTA
>JAKLIS010000476.1 GCA_022709485.1 Elusimicrobiota bacterium
GCTGGAATCTGAATCCGGGGGCGGAAAGACCGCCCTTCTTACGGAATTCACCCAACTGGCGGAATCATCCGGCATGTGGGTTCTTTGGGGGCAGGGTCTGACCCAATCGGCCAAAAGGCCTTTCCAGGAATTATTTGGAATTTTCGAAACCATCGCGGAAGAAATTAAGAAAAACGAAGGATTCAAAGAAAGATTGTGGCAACAGCTGGGGAACTACCGGGAGGCTTTAGCGGCATCTTTTCCTGAATACGCTCAGCTTTTAGAAGTGGTTTCTTCAACAGAACTGGGACCGGAGATGTTCGGAGAAGTCCGTTGCCACCGCGCGCTTTGCATCCTTCTCGATTCATTGGGAAGGGAAGAAAAACCGGCCGTGGTTGTTTTAGATGATTGCCAATGGGCGGATGAAATGACGCTCAAATTCATTCAGGAATGGCAACGGCAGTTGACCATGAAGAAAAATGGACGGGGACACGTTTTATTGGTCACGGCTTTTAGATCGGAAGATGTTCCGGAAAACCATTTTTTGCGTCATATTGAGGCCCAAAGTCATTTGGCGTTAAAACTTTTCAATAAAGAAGACATTAAAAAATTGGTCGAATCCATGGCGGGGCCTTTGCCGGCGGAGGCTGTTAAAACCATTTTTGATTTATCGAATGGGGTTCCCTTCATGGCGTCGGCCATCTTGAGAGGCTTAGTGGAATCGCAAGTCCTTGTTCCGCAGCCGAGAGGCTGGACGGTGGATCCCAATGCCATGTCGGCGATCCAATCCTCCCAGCATTCCGCCTCTATTTTGTCTAGGCGGGTCACGCTCTTAGAGAAAGAAACCGTGCGGCTTCTCACCATCGGTTCCATCATGGGAAAAGAATTTGATTTGGAAACGGCGGTTTCACTCGCGCAGCAATCGCCGCTTGAAGCCTTCGAAAGAATCGAAGAGGCGTCCAAACGTCAGATTATTTGGATCAAAGGACAATCCAATAAGGCCCAATTTGTCCATGACAAAATCCGCGACGTTTTCTTGGCCACCCTATCCGCGGACGAAAAAAAACAGCTTCACCGGCTTCTGGCTGATTTCCTTGAAGCCAAAGAAAAAGAAAGAAATTTTGATTTGGCCTTTCACTATGACGCGGCCGGAGACCCCGAACGCGCTTTGCCTTACGCGTTGGAAGCGGCCAAAAAAGCCAGAAACCAACATGCTCTTGAAACCGCGGAACAGCAATACCGGATTTGCGAGCGGG
>JAKLIS010000477.1 GCA_022709485.1 Elusimicrobiota bacterium
GTCCCGCCGGCTAAAATGGGTTAGCGTCCTGTGCATCAATATGGGCGTCGCGCGGCCAAAAATCTCCGAGAAATCGTGGATATATTTTCCCGAGAAAGAATTCCCGTTCTACCGGGTTGGGTTCCCGATGAATTTTACGTCCCATGTGGCCCCGCGCGGCCACAGTTCGATGTACATTGAAATCTCTATGAAACCCGGGGTCTCTTTCTCCAAAAAAGACCTTTTGAATAAGACAATTAAGGGCCTTCGGACAGCCGGTATCCTCAAATCTTCCGATAAAATTTCTCTTGTTCAAATGCTTCCCATCGATTATGCCTATGTTGTTTATGACGCGAAACGGTCCCGGGCCGTAAATGAAATCATGCGGTTTTTGACCAAAAATAAAATCATTTCCACGGGCCGTTACGGAGGTTGGAAATATTCTTTCATGGAAGAAGCCCTCTTAGACGGAAAAAAAGCCGCGGAAAGGCTTCGGATGGCCTCGCCTCATGGATGATAAAAAACCCGTCAAAGTCCTACACCTAATAACGCTCCTTGAATTCGGCGGGGCTCAAGGGAATACTCTGTTCACTGTTCAAAATTTGGATTCCCAAAATTTTTCAGCTTATCTTTGGTGCGGAAAAAATTCATACTGGGATGAGGAAGCGCGAAAAAACCTGGGCCATTCGGGGCGAATAAAATTTCTTTCCCATTTGGTTCGCCCCATCCATCCCTTGAAAGATCTGCTAGCCATCTGGGAAATCTTTCTAGGCCTAAAAAAACTTCAACCTCAAATTATTCACACCCATTCATCTAAAGCCGGCATTGTGGGAAGAATAGCCGCTCGCTGGGCTAAAATTCCAGTTATCATCCATACCTTTCATGGTTTTGGGTTTAACGATAAACAAAATTTTTTGATCCGTTGGATCTTTTTGACCTTAGAAAGAATGACAGCGAGAATGGCCCATAAATTGATTTTTGTCTCCCGCTCCAACATGGAAACCGCCCGGGCTTTAAAAATTGGATCGCCGGAGCAATATGAAATTATCCGGAGCGGAGTTCCCCTTAAAATATTCAGGGGTACGCAAATCCCGGCCAATATTCCGCTTCTGAGGGCGGAGTTATCTATACCAAAAGACGCTCCCACCGTTTTAACCATCGGCGCATTCAAACCGCAAAAAAATCTTTCCCAATTTCTTGAGATGGCCAAAAAGGTCTCGGAGTCGGCTCCTCATGCTCATTTCGTCATCCTTGG
>JAKLIS010000478.1 GCA_022709485.1 Elusimicrobiota bacterium
GGCCACACCCGCCCCTCGCGCTTGAAGATCAGCAGGAGGCCGGTGATCCCGAGAATGACTGACACCAGGTAGCCGACGACGCCCAGCCCCATGAAAATCGTGTAGGCAATCCATGCCCCGACCGGGCCGATGAAATTCAGAGTCAATTGAACGAAAAAGAGATCCGCGTCAATGAACTTCAGGTGGAATTACGACGAGTTCAAGAAGATTGGGGCCAAACGCAAAAAGAAACCCAGGACAGAATTCGAGAGCTTCAGGCGGAATTAGATCTGAAAAAGAAAGCCGTTGCCGACATGGAAGAAGGCCGCTCGGCCATCGAGCAGGATTTAAAGCGGCAATCCACCGCATGGGAAGTGACGCAAGCTTCTCTTGAGAAAAAGGAGAAAGAAATAGAACGCATTCGCATGGAATTGGACGCCACTCACGCCAAAAACGCCCAACTTCAAAAGATGATTGAAGAATATAAAGGGATGATGGACGGAAGTGATATTAAAACGGTTTCCGAGCTTAAAAGGGATGTCCTGGAAAAAAGCTCAGAGATGGAGAATATGCGCCAGAAAATTCAACAGCTTAAAATGGTTGAGAGAGACGCCGGGCGCATGGAAGACATGTTTAAGGAAAAAGAACGCGTTTTAAAACAGCTTGTTATTGATAGAGATGAAAACCTAAACGAGCTCAAAAATAAAATTCATTCCCTGGAAAAGGAAATGGGCGATTTAACCCGCGAAAACGACCTGGTGAAAACCGAAACCAAGAAAAAACTGGATAAGATTTTGGAGTTGAAAGGGCAAGAAATGGAAGAACGGTTATTCCTTCAGAAAAATGAAATAGCCAAAGAACATCGGGGAGAAATTGAAAAATTGACCAAAGAGGCCGATGAGAGATTGGATGCGGTTAAAAAAGACCTGCAGTCCCAGATGGAGAAAGTGAAGGAAACCGCCCGCTTAGAGTTGGAGGAAAAACTAAAGAATCAGGCCGCTCCGGTCGATATTGGCGAGGTGGAAAATAGAATCCGTCAGCAATTGGAATCTCAAATGTTGGACCAGATGAGGGAAAAAGAAACCCAAATCGAAGAGAAGATGAAGGGAATCAACGAATCCGGGAAAAAAGAATCCGATCGGCTTAAGTGGGAGAATGAAAACCTCAAGGAAGAATTAAAACGCGCCAGAGACGCCCGGATTCAAATTGAAAGGGAAGCCCAGGAACTCCTACGCAAGGC
>JAKLIS010000479.1 GCA_022709485.1 Elusimicrobiota bacterium
GGAGATCGATTTATGTCGGTCATGGGGGTGGCTCCGGAGATCTTGCTTCTTGTGGTGGTCGCTTTTGGATTTTTAAGGGGCCCTGTTTTTGGAGAAGTTTTTGGATTTTTCTGGGGCCTTTGCTTGGATGTGATGGGAGTCACTCTATTTGGGATGAATAGTTTTTTATTCGCTTTGGCTGGATACGGAGCCGGGAAACTGCGCCAGCGGGTGGCCAGTGAAAGAGGCGCGGCGCAAATCGCCATAGGACTCGTGGTTGCGATTGCCTACGTCATGGTCTCTCTTCTTCTTCATCGCCTTTTTCTGGGAGAGGCAGATCGGAATTTCATGAAGAGTTTACTTGTAACGGGCTTTTTTAACGTCCTGTTTGTGAGGTTCATTTTTTGGATGGTCGACCGGTGGCTCTTCATTTGGAAATGGCAGCAAGCAGAGATAGAGGCTTAACGTGTGGGTCGGGGGCCAGTCGGATCTTTTTTCTGAAAAGAAATTCTTAGGCCGAATCAAGCTTATAAGTTACTTATTCGCCTTCGGCTACGGAATTATAGTATTCCGACTCTTTCATCTTCAGGTCATCATGGGCGCGGACTTGGAACAATTATCTGAATCCAATCGAACCCAGGTCATTTTCCTGAGGTCTCCCCGGGGTGACTTTTTAGATAGAAATGGGGATGTTTGGGTCACAAACCGCCCCAGTTGGTCTTTGATTTATTCCCCGCCGGATAAGAAAACCGGTGAACAAGTGAAAATTCGGGAAAGATTAAAACCCTTTGTTTCATCTTTTCCGAAATATTGGGAAAAGCGCTTTCAAATGGCTTTGAAAACGGGCCGCGTGGTGCGGCTGGTTGAAGATGTTCCCAACAACACTGCCTTTGCCATTCAGGAAATGGGAGAACTTCTGCCGGGCCTACGCGTGGTCATGGAATTTAGGCGCGGATATCCCAAAGGATTCGTCGGGGGCCATTTGATCGGCTATTTGGCTGAAATTGACGACAGGGAATTCGGTGAAGAGGATTGGCGAGAACGAAAACTCGGGGATTTCATTGGAAAAATGGGACTTGAACGGGTTTTGGACCGCGAGCTTCGAGGGATAGACGGTGGAGTCCTGATTGAGGTTGATTCAATGGGTCGGCTTTCGCGAATCATCAAGGAAATCCCCTCACAAAAAGGAGCCCCCGTCCAGCTCACGTTGGACCTACAGCTGCAAAAAATGGC
>JAKLIS010000048.1 GCA_022709485.1 Elusimicrobiota bacterium
AAAATTGGTGATTTAAAAAATCAATATCCTGAACTTAAAGAAACCAGGCATCTTTATCAGCGTTTTCCTTTGATTAAAACAGTATGGCTCAAAGACCTAAATCCCAATTTGCCCAAAGAAAAAGTGATCTTGATTAATGAGCGAAATGCCGATCCTGTTTCGCAAATTTTTGCCATTCCGCTTAAGTTCCTTTCAAAATTATTTTTACCTTATTATTTAAGAAATTCATTTCTTTGGAATTCGGTTCTCGTGTCCTTTTCTTCAATGGCGGGGGCCATCATCGTGCCATTTTTCTGGGTTTATTATCGTTATGCTTTGAGGCCCCCCTCGGAAAAAAATAAAAGATCTGACCATATTTTTTCCAAAAATCTCTGGGTTTATCTTAAAAACTATGAAGACCCCGTTCATAAGTGGCGCTATCGAACAGAAGATTTGGCTTATTTAAATTCAATCCATAGAGAAGTAATAGACCCCGATACGCACCAGGTGGTTTTTCTCGGGGATTTGATTTACGGTAAAAATCTAGGGGATGCGATGGACCTTATTTTAAGGGTCATTCCTCCGGTCAATCCCACGTCCATCACCACATTAGAGAAATTGAATGAATTCATGCTCCTTCATCACCAACACGGCACCATCCCTAATCAAGAGGCTGATTTGGGGCCCCTCCCCCCCGAAACGTCCTATTTAGAGGATTTGACCAAATATGGGACTGACGAAAGGGAAATTAATAATCGGTTTGAAATAAAAGTGCTCCGTGAAGGGAAGTGGGCGATAATAAGATCGTTGTCCGGAGAAGGGCGTCGCGCGATTGGAGATTCTAAGAGGGTTCCTCTTGGTTATATTACCAAAGCCCTTCTTAAATTTTTTCGATTCAATTACAGGCGCGGGTTACAAAGCGCCATAGCGCTGGCTCTTAGTTGTTTGAGTTTTCAGGTAACAAAACCGGTAAACGTGGCATTAATAACGTCTGCCTCCAATGACAGTTATGTAAAAGAAGCCATCGCTTGGGACCCCGTTATTCCAAATGAGGGAGACCGAATTAAAATTAGTTGGCACACTTTAGGTGAAATCCCGGGTTTTAACAAAAAAGGGGGGATCTTTTGGGCCCGGATTAACGGGGATAAAGAGGAAATGCTCACGCTTCCTCCCGGAGTTTTGTCAGCCCCGATGCAACTATTGGTTGATAAGACATTTTTTAAGTGGGCCCTTGATGGAGTTAAATATGTCAAGGTGGTCAACGGCGAAGATGTGGGGGGCGTTCCTGACGGAAACGAGATGGCCGCCCTTGAGAAATCTAAAAAAGCCGCCTTATTTTCTTTGGTAGATCGAATTGTGACTTACACTATTCGGTATTCTATCGATGGAGAAATCAAAGTCATTAAAGTTGACATCCTCGGCGGGCAAAAGATTATTGAGCCAGATGTGCTAACCGAAGAATATGAAGCCCCTCCTGGCATTCAAATAAGCCTTGAAGACGGGAAATCCGATGATTGGGATGTTCATTCTCTTAAGTGGAAGAATCCCGACTTGGATCAATTAACAGGCCTCAAAGTCCCGAAGTTATCTTTTAATGGTAAAGAAATTTCCTGTCAGGTAGCCGGATTGAAATTTCACAAGGGGGGTGCTCCTTTTTGGGATAAATTGAAAGAGAGAGTTGTCATCAAAGATGACCATGAAATTTTGCATTTGCCTCAGTTTGAACAAGACCTGATTCGGTTAAGAAATCCATTGTTCAACACCAATCAACTCCATCTTCATTTAATTCGGACTCTCCAGACCTTCGGTTTTTGGATTGGGGAAGAAAATGAAAATCCTGAGATAGCCTTAAAAGCAGCTCTCAAAATGTCCGAAGATGAAATTCGAGATATTATCATTGAAAAATTTCGCCAAGTTCCTCCAAGTATTGTTGTCGGGAAATCCGTAAAAGATGAAGAAGATGAAATGGAAGAAAAACAGAAAGTACAGGAATACCATCGAATTGAGTGGAAAATGGGGGACATCTTGCTGATTTTAGACGGCGGTTTTCTCGTCATTGATCGGGAGGGGAAAAATACGAAGGGAAAATATTTGGCCATTAAAGAGCCTCAAGACGTACACGCTTATTCAAGGCTTCATGAGCCCATGGCGGACGCCCTATTTCCCTTAGTGGGGAATAACCGCGAAAAATATTTCAAGGTGCCGTCTCACTTTGATTCATTGGTGTCAGTCATGATTATTTTTATCGCAGGAAGTCTGATTAAAATGAGAGACTACTTTCCTAACCGATGGAATGATGCCCCGAAGAATAAAGAAATAGAAGATCCTGATGCCCTTGCATCCGTACCCTTGAATCGCTCTAGCATTTTAAAATTCATTGTTTCACCCAAAGGTCGCCTTCGATTTAGAGAGCTTCTGAATGATAATCTGGGAATCAGCGATCTCTCTCGAGCCTTGAACCTTTTTGCCAACCTTTTGGTGTTAGAGATTTATGATTGGGGATGGCAAATCGTAATTGTGAAAAAAGAAGCGGATAACCGGGGAATTATTGTTCAAGGTGAAAATGTTGAATTTTATATTGCTCCGGCCATTAATTCTGATGGAAGTCCGAAAACAGATGGAAATATTCAAGCTTTGGATCAACTAAAAGTGAATTTTAAGGAAAAGTTCGGGATTGAAATCAAAATTCTTCCAGTGGGCTTGATTGAATCGGTAAGAGGGTCCAATGTATTGATGCAGGAAATATCGGGAATAAAAAGGGCCGCGGACGCTATCCTGTGGAGAGACGCGAAAAGATTGGAAAAAGAATTGGTTCATCGTAACAGAGGAATTAATCAGGAAGATCTCGTGCCGGCAAGAAGGTTCTTTAATGAGGAAGGCCGCCCCATCACACAAAGAGGCATTTCTGCTTTCGTAGATCTAGGAGAAAGCAACATCGGTTCATCCATCGCAGAGGCGAAAAAACGGATCCAAGATGAAATTGGGAAATTGCCAAATGAGGACAGAGAGGCGCTCTTTCGGGCAATGGTTTTTTACGATGACCCTCACTTTACCATTGGAAATCTGGAGGATGGGTCGCCAGGCCAAGATTATGGAGAAGAGGAAAAAATGAGAGCGGTTTATGTAGGAGATCGGGCCTTCTCAAAAATGCAACCATTTATTATGGCTGTAGCTAAAGAGCTGTTCATTCATTTCCCCTCTTTGCGTATTGTGCTGGGTTTGGGTATCCCGCCGGATGAGCTTGATGTGGTTGAGGGAGTCCGTCAATTCTTTAACACAAGGAAAAGAGATTATGGAGGATATTTACAACAGCCCAGACAGCCCTCCGGAAAATTTGTGACTGTGGGGAGAATTGTCGGGGAATTAAAGCCGCATCAATTCAAACAGTTGTCCGAAATTTTGGGAATATTTGATGATTATTCTTTTCCGGATATATCTGTTGAAAAAATAACAATTAGAGCGTTTCACGGCGCGGTTAAAATGTCAAACGATGATCAGGAACTGAAGACGTATGATTTGTCACCTAACGTTATGATCCCATTAAAGGATTATCCTTTCCCTTGGGCGGGCTATTCCAACGTTTCAAATATGACGTTCACGGGATTTTTAGGGCTTATGGCGGTGGCAGGGTTGTCATTGGTTCCGAATATATCTGGGGCGACTATCCCTTTTATTTTCGTTGTCATTATGGCTTTCGCGAGTGGTTGGGCTTTGTTGGCGGGCTCAAGCGCCTGGGCAATGGGATCGTGGAACTCAGTCGTTGCCACCACTGACGGCCGGTCCAGCGTTTTTGGGACCTTGAATCCCAATTTCAAATCGCTTCCATTTTTTGCGAGGGTTCCCCATTCTGTTGAAGAGGCCTCCCATTATATTTTGACCCGGTTTGCGGGTTCCACAGCCGCGAGAAACGAGGTATTAAGTCACTTCGTGACCTTTCTCCTATTAATGAGTTTGTGTGCCGGGCCAGTTCTGGTGTTCAGTTTTCTTCCATTGGCGCCCATATCCTTGTCAGTGATGGCGGCGGCCGGAATCGTTTCTTCGATTCCATGGAGGGAATTATGGCCCAAGACCCCCAATCCTTCGGATGAAGAGTTGGAATCCAAACACAACCAGGAGTTGCCAAGGCTCCAATCCAACCTTGCAGCTGGACTGCAGATTTTATTGGCCCAAAAATTATTGTCCCCAGCCGATGTGAAAGAAACGTTTGAGTCGGTAGGAGTAGTGGCGCCCCCACTACAATCGCTGGAACTGAGAGAATGGAGAAACATTTCTCCTTCTATTCTTGATCGCCAGATGAGCTTGCCCGCTCTGCCTGACGGATCCAAAAGCGAAGTTCGGCTCAAAGAATGGATGCGGGGGGTTCAAACTCCTCTCCTCGACCGTCAACTTCGTGAGCAACATCTGGTTTTATCCGATCCGAAATCCAGCGAACGCGCGAAAATGCGAGCCCTCAAAAAAATGGCTGTGGCCTTGGGACTCAGAAATTCTATTTCAGGGAGCTTAAGGGGTCGCCAGGAATCGATGGTGTTGGCTGGGTTGGCGGCGGGGTTGGGGTTGCCTGTTACAGCTAAAACGATAACCGAGTGGAAAAATACGGTTGATAATCTTGTTCGAGCAACTGACGCTTCCTTTTCTTGGGCGCAACCCGCGCTTCAAATGGATCGTGGAACCGCGGCCTACTTTAGCTGGCCCGATTTAAAAGAAGCGGCCTTAGCCGCCAAAGATGACTCGGCCATCGCCAAACATTTGAGAGACAGACTCCAGATGATTGGGAAAGCCATTGGGGATTCCCAAGTAAGGAAAATGATGGGGAGAACCAATCGTGATAATCGGGCTATTTTTCTTTCTGGTTCCCCCAGTGATCGTTCCACCATGATGAAAGAGTTTTATGAACTTTTAGATCAGTATGAGGCGTTGGAATTTGAAGGGAATAAATTGACCCGTTCGGTGGTAACAGATAATACGGAGCCCGATTTTACAGATGGGAAAGCCAATCCCTATCGGGCGCTCGCCGGCATCAAAACGAGAGGAAATTGGAATGTGGGTAAATTGGTCGCCTATCCTATCAACATGAATAATTGGGATTTCTCAATTGACTACTTTTTGCATATTTGGCCTGAAATGATGAAGCAAATCGCCATTGAAGCTCTCGATTTGGCTTCCGGCCGGGTCGTCCGTCTGGATACCTCCGTCCGTACGGTTTTGAATAGCCTCAAAAACGCGTAATAAGTTAAAAGAAGTTCCCTGTACCCGGTTCCCAGTTCCTAGTTCCCCCACTCTAACCCTCTCCCACTCTCCCGCCTTTGGCGGGCTCGCGGGAGAGGGAATCCCTAAGAAAATGCGCGCTCCCTCTTCCTTTGGGAGAGGGGCGGGCTTGCCCGCCGGTGGCCCCCTGTGCCCGCCGGAGCCCGAAGGGCGGAGGTGGGGTGAGGGCCCATGTGCTGAAAAACACCTCTAAATTTTAGTGCGTTTTTGATGTCCCCGTCGGGGTGAATATTTACAGCTAATTTACATTTCCTTAAGGCGTTCTTAATCTATCAGAGATTAGAATGTATTTGGGTAAAGTAACCAGACGGGTAAAACATGAATATTCAACGGGTATCGCTCAAAAAAGCACTCGCACTCATCATTTCTGGTGTCCTTTTGTATGAGGTCGCCGGGATTCCTTTATCAGAAGCGTCTGTCTGGGACGACCGTCGACAAGCCCAAAAAAATCTCTCGAATTCCTCCAAAAAAGATTTTCAAGTTGCGAGTCTTCCCGCCGCGCTTCAACCTTTCCACGCCGATAAGATCCTAAACCAAATTCCGTCGGTAAACCTGCATCCCGCCGCCCAAATTCCCCAAGGGAATGTTTCTGGGATAAACGTCCCCGGATTTGAAAATGTGACCTCCGTCCTCAATGCCATTCCGGTTTCTTTTGGATCTGTCCGGAAAATTTCTCTTCCGTCGGACGGTCAGTACAAAAACATTATTGTTCACATCCAAGACGTCCATCGAAATATTGAAGCGCAGAAAAATATCAGCAAAACCATTTTGGCGTTAATGGACTCAGGCAAGGCGAACTTGGTCGCCATTGAAGGGGCCTTTGATGAAATTGACCTTTCCGGATTTAGAAAATTCCCGCACCCGGCCCTTATCAATGAAGCCGCGAATTATTTGTTAAGCCAAAACGAAATCCAGGGGCCCCTGCACGCGGCTTTCACCGGACTCTCAAAAAATGTCCCCTTTGTCGGCGTTGATGATGAAAAGCACTACAACGCCAATGTGGATGCGTACAAAAGATCGGCGGCCCAATTGTCCGGCCATCAATCCGATTTGAAGAGAGAAGTCCAAAAAAATCAAGCGCTCAAGACGGCGGTATTTAACAAAGATTTAAAATCATTTGACGCCAAAGTGAATTCTTACCGCAATGGCCAGATGGAATTGGGGCCATATGTCAAAGCCTTAACCAATGCCCCGTCTTTCACAGATATCTCGACTCATCTGCAAACCGAACTATTTCTCCAAGCCCTGAACCTGGAAGAATCTCTCAATTTTTCAAAAGTTGAAGCGGAACGGGTCCATCTGGTCCGCCTTTTGGTTGAAAAATTAAACCAAAGCCAGATGGGAGAATTGGTGGCCATGAGCGCTTCCTTTAAAGTGGGGAAGGTCCGCCAGGCAGACTTTTATGAATACCTTAGAAATCTTTGCCGGACGGTTCGAGTGGATTTGGGTGGTTTCCCGTCCATGGAGAAATACATCCAGTATGTCCTTTTATCCGACCGGATCAATTCAGAAAAATTGTTTTGGGAATTATCCGATTTAGAGTCGAAAAAATTTGACGCCCTTATTCGAAACGAGGAGGAGCGGACCCTGGCCCAGCAAGCCAAGGCGCTTTTCTTGGTGGGAAAGTTATTGGATTTTTCTCTTACGCCAGAAGAGTGGAAGGAATATCAGTCTTTGAAGAGTGGATTCCCGACAGTGACCCCCGATAGAGACATTCGAGGGCAGGCATTCGGGAATGACGGACAAGGCGCCAATAACGATGAAATTTACCCCCTGTCTGGTTTTGCGTCCCCTCGTGTTGGGGGGATGTACCAGGAAAAGCCCTCCCCTGATAAGGGGGAGGGCCAATTTTCTTCCTTTGAACGTTTCTACCAAGAAGCCGCCCAACGAGATTATCGCATCCTCAATAATCTCTTGGAGGCCATGAAACGACAAAATGCCAAAGTCAGCGTTCTGGTAACCGGCGGATTCCACACCCCTGGCATTCACAAAAACCTAATGGGGACGCAAACCGCGGTGATCACCTTTGTTCCCAAAATCACCGAAGTGAAGACGGATTCCGGAACCGGATACTTAAGCGCCTTCACACAAGAAAAAACGCCGCTTGATAAATTGTTCGAAGGGGAGAAACTTTTTCTTGCCGAGCGGGCGGGAACTCTCGTTCAAAGATTCAAGGCCCTCACTATCGGGCTATGCCTTGGCTTTTTAAGAGGCGTGTTTAGGAGCCTGCCGGAAGCCAATCATTGGCTTCGTTTAATTTTCCCAAAACTGACCATGGAATTTACGGGAACCCGCCAATCCCCTTACTCTCGGTATTTGACCACCCGTAACTCTAATAACGGAATTTCGACTGAGTTTCGAGTTCAGAATTTGTCTGACGGAGCGTTGGCCGTTACTTACGCGTCTGATTATTCCTTGAAAGGTGCATTTGTTCAGTTGACAGAAGATCTTCTGGATTTCGGCGCGCGATTTATCCGGAGCCCGGCCGCCCTGGCCGCGACGGCTTTGGGGAACGCGGGCCAATGGAAAGTGTCGGCGTGGAATAATGTCCAATCGCAAGCGGGCGCCCTGGCGGGGCAAGTCGCGGCCATCGGAAAAGTGGCCATGGCCAGCGGAGAGACGCTTGTTGAATCAGCCCGCCGGCCTCTGGTTCGCCAACTGGCGCTGACCGGAGCGTTTGTCCTTGCCATGAGTTTCCTCTATTTTGTTTGGGTTCCGGCGGTCTTGAGCGTTCTGGCTCCGAGTTTGATTTTGTCTGCCGACGCCACTTGGGGCGCGTGGCTTTTGTTTAAAGCGGCATCATTCGCCCATTGGTTCTTAAGCTTTGGCGGAACAAGCCTTATTCGATTGAGCGTCCTGGGTTTTGCCGGTTACTGGATGGTGGCGGGGGCCAAAGCGTTGGCCAATACCGAAAAATTTGAAGATAAGGCCGGCTTTTTCTCAGAAAAAATAAAGGAAGTGAACGCCTGGGTCAAGGGATTTCAACAAAGTGAC
>JAKLIS010000480.1 GCA_022709485.1 Elusimicrobiota bacterium
TTCCCCGAGCTTCGGGTGCCATGAGCTCCCATTCAAGACCTTGTTCACCGAAAAACTGGACATGGACGGGTTTCATCATAAGTTGCGTGTCATTATCCGGAAGAAGAGCGGAAATATCAGAAGGAGCCGCCTCCGTGGGATTTTTAGATTTTTGGCGGCAACCGACGGAATAGAGAAGGGTTAAAGATATAAGGAGCGGACCAATAAGTCCCATTTATTCTGCGCCTTTAAAATGAATTCGAGAACATCCCTCACCACTCCGCGACCGCCAGGAAATGGTGAAACATAATGAACTCGTTTTTGAACCTCTTGAACGCCGTCGGCGGGACAACAAGATAATCCCACGGCCTGGATCACCGGGAGATCAATCAAATCATCTCCGATAAAAGCCACCTGGGAAAATTTCAAATCTAATTTACCGGTAATTTCTTGAAGGGCTTTTAATTTATCCGAGCATCCTTGGACCACATGTTTGACGCCCAAATCCTCGGCGGCGCGGGAGACAGAGGTTGAGCTGCGGCCCGTTATCCAAGAAAAACTCAAATCTTTAACATGATCCCGGGCGATGGCCAAACCCAGCCTATCCTTGGCGTTCCAGAACTTAATCTCTTCACCTGATTCAAGAACAACCACTTCTCCCCCCGTCAAAACACCATCGACATCCATGGCGAGAAGCCGGATCTGTTTGGCCCGTTTAAGAAGAAGGGGGCGAGACAACGTCATTTAGATTGGAGCCAAGGAGTCACTTCGGATGGAATTTGACGCATTCGGTAAGGCTCGGGAATTCGGCCCAAGAAATTCGATATCCCAAAATAGAGAGCAATAAGAACAACGTATATAACGCCGAGAACCTTGGCGTGCCATTTCCAATCCGGCCGCCAAAGAGGCGGAAGATTCAAATCCACCCCGCATTTCCGGCAAACCTTTGCGCCGTCTTTATTATCCGTCTGACAAACCAAACATTTCATGAGGTTATCTCCTATAAAGCTTTGGCCACATTATCTAATTTGCGCAAGGCGCTGAGAATGGCTGCGATGTCTTTTAACCGAATTGAATTGGCGCCGTCTGATAACGCTTTTTCCGGCTGAGGATGAACTTCCATAAATATTCCGGCAATTCCAATGGCGATGGCGGCCTTGGCCAAAGGAAACGCCATCTCCCGGTTTCCCCCGCTGGATGTTCCCAGACCGCCGGGGCTCTGAACG
>JAKLIS010000481.1 GCA_022709485.1 Elusimicrobiota bacterium
CTTTAAGCATCGAATGGGCGACCGATTGAATAAGATGGGTTTTCCCCACACCCGGAGGGCCGTAGACGAAAAGAGGATTGTAGGATTCTCCCGGTTTTTTCACCACCTCGTCACAAGCGGACACGGCGAATTGGTTATGGGATCCCACAACCAAATTATCCAGGACATAATTGGGTTTCAAACCCATTCCGAAATAATCAATCTTTCCCATACGCTAATTTTTTCATCTGGTCGAGAATGTCGGCATAGAGGGTTCTAACCGCCACTTGCTCGATGAGCACCAAACGGCTTTTTAAAGTTTCTTCATTGGCTAGAACACTTACCCGGGAGAAAAGCCCTTTTTCTTTTTTGGGAACCATGATAAAAATGACATGGGCCCCCGCCAAACGGGCGGCTCGGCACCACGCCCGAATATCCATCTGGTCCGGCTTCCATGGTTGAATATAAACTGCCTCTAACGTCAACGTCTGGGCCATTTTCGCTCCCATGGTCCTTAATCTTGAAAGAAATTGCTGGCCGTCTTTTTCCATCCCTTCAGGATAGACGCACGCAATCTGGAGAAATCCCGCCGGCGATTCTTTGGCCTGTCCAAAATTAAATTCTTCGCTGCCGCTGGCTTTTGTTCTCTGATCCACCGTCCCGGGGATGGGTGGGGCTTCAGGGAACTGTGGAATTTCATCCCCCCCTTCGATTTTTTTTATCACCTCAATCGATTCCGTTTTTTCTCCAATTGCTGGCCGTTCTCCCATTGAAACGGGTTTTTCAGTTTGGGGGGGAAGAGGTGGAGGTGGCATGGAATTATCATCCAATGAATTAAAACCGGTCACAAAGGGACTCACCATCTCCACCTCTTCTTCACCTTTTGTTGATAAGTCGAATTTGGCGTCATTCTCATTTTCAGGGACAAGAAGGGGCTCTTGTGGGATCGAAGGTGAATTTGGCGGCTCAACTTCTTTGGGCAGGGGAGTCGATTTTGCCGGCTCAGATTCATTTTTTAACGGGACATGAGTTTCTTTAGAAGGAGACCCCAACTCCGGCCGCAATTCGCTCACTTCTTTAGCTGATTCTTTGGACTGAAATTGAAGCCAATCAGCGGGAGTGGGTTCAGCCGCTTTGTCACTCTCCCCTGAAGGCCACCCCAAAACATTCCCGCTCCAGAAATCTGCGTCGGAGGGAGTCCCTTTGTCTCGTATGACCTCTT
>JAKLIS010000482.1 GCA_022709485.1 Elusimicrobiota bacterium
GGGAATATGGTGAAACCCGAGGAGACGACCGAGAAGTGTGAAAATTGCGGCAAACCGATGATTATTCGAATCGGACGCCGCGGCAAATTTATGGCCTGCTCAGGTTATCCGGAATGTAAAACAACCAAATCCCTGCCTCGTGACGAAGCTCAAGCTCCTCAACATGTCGCGGAAAAATGCGAAAATTGCGGCCGGGAAATGGTGAAGAAACGAAGTCGGTTCGGATTTTTTCTCGCCTGCCCCGGCTATCCTGAATGCAAGAACATCAAGAAGATAACTTACGTTTAACAGAAGTGGAGCTTCATCTCCGCAAATTCCTTTTATCTCTTCGCGCTGAACACAATGCCTCTCCCGCCACCATCCGGGCTTATTCTGCGGACCTTAAGGATTTTTGCCGGTATCTCGAATCTCGTCAGCTTTCACTGAAAGAGGCGGACCGGATATTCATCCGTTCCTATCTGGGGCAAATCCGGTCCGGGGCGTTTTCGAAAAATACCATCCTTCGCAAATGGGCTTCTTTGCGGTCTTTTTTTAAATTTTTATCGAGAGAAGAAACAATCAAATCGAATCCTTGCCTAAATTTGCCAACGCCGCGCCGGGAAGCGCGCGTCCCGAATTTTTTGACGGAAAAAGAAGTTGAAGATCTTCTCGTGGAACTCCAAAAAAATTCAAATCCCCTGGCAAAGGCCAGAGATTGGGCACTGGTCGAAGTCATGTATTCTTCCGGCTTGCGTGTGGCTGAATTGGTGGGATTAAATTTGGGGGATGTGGATTTCTGGAACGGATCCTTAAGCGTGATTGGAAAAGGAAATCGAGAAAGAATTGTTCCGGTTGGAAACGCCGCCCTTGAATCCATTAGAAATTATTTGAAGCTTCGGAAAACGGATATCGGTTTGACTGGGAACAATAAGAACTTTGGGCAACCGCTGTGGACGAACTTGCGCGGAGGCCGTTTAACGGTCAGGGCGGTTCACATGATGATTCAACTGGCTGGTCGGAAAGCCGGTATTGCCCGGAAAGTGAGTCCCCACTCATTAAGACATTCCTTTGCGACTCATTTATTAGATCATGGTTGCGATTTAAGAAGCGTTCAAGAAATGTTGGGCCACAAGAATTTATCGACGACTCAGATTTACGCTCACGTAACTACCGAACGTCTTCGGAAGGTCTATGAAAAAGCTCATCCGCGCGCCTAAATTT
>JAKLIS010000483.1 GCA_022709485.1 Elusimicrobiota bacterium
GGTTTACCCGACGTTACCTACCCGGGGTATGATAAAACCCTGCTGATTTCTCACTGTGGAAGAGTCTGCATTAAAAAAATCAAAGTCCACATCAGCAAAGCTCTGGCTAATCAACCTGTCGGTCTTAAACAAGTAGACGCTGGAGTTTGGCAGGTGGATTTTATGGACTATACGCTGGGGTATTTCGACGAGGAAAGTAAAAAATTCTCGCCAAATGATGATCCGTTTAGACTAAATCTAGGAGCAAATTTATTATGATTCACGAGAAATGTGTAAACCATGTGACTAGAATAAAGTGTAAAGCATGGGCCAAGAAGTACAATTTTTTTAAGAAGCAGGGACGTTGGGATTCTGTACCATCCTTAAGAATCATTATCAAATGGTGCGAATCCCTCCCTTTTCGAAATTAAAGGAAGGTTCATTATGAAAAAATTTATCTGTTTTGTTTTTCTCTTAATGCCCATCAATTTTTGTTTGGCCGCCGCTCAATCGAAAGGGGGTTCGACCGTCGGGCTTCGGGCGGAACCTCAATATTTTTCTCCCGACGGTGATGAATTCCAGGACAACACTTTTTTTATGCCGATCGTTAAATCGGGAAAATCTGTCTACCGATGGAGATTGTCCATCGATTCTGAAAGAGGAAAATCCGTTCAAAAGCTCCACGGCGCTGAATTTCCAGCGCTCATCAAATGGGATGGAGCCGATAAGAAAGGCCGGTTGGCGGCGGAAGGGAAGTATGTTGGAAAGCTCATTATCTGGACTCCCAAAAAAGTGGAGTCTCCTTCAGTGGACGTGTTTATAGACAAAACCGCTCCTTCGGCCTCGCTCAGTGTTTCTTCCACCTTTTATGCTCTGGCAACAACGGAAGAAAACCAATTAATTTTTACCCCCCATGTTGAAGATGAATCACCCATTCAAAGCTGGGAGTTCCGCGTCAGCGATGCTCAAGAAAGAACGGTTTATGTTGAATCCTCTTCTTCGGCTTTAAGGGATATCAGTTGGAACGGTTCTAATCAAGCGACTGGGGTCCTGGCCCCTCGAGGAATCTATAGGTGTTTTTTGACGGTATTGGATCAGGCGGGAAATAAAAGCCTTCCGACTTTTGTCGATGTGGAAATCAGCGTGTCTCCGGGCGAGATCCTT
>JAKLIS010000484.1 GCA_022709485.1 Elusimicrobiota bacterium
CGAGATGGAGGGCTCCGTCAGAGATTCACTGCGGACTCCCACGGTTTCCGACTCAGATAGTGTATCGGAAATAGAAGCGGCAATCTGAGCGCCGGTGGGATAAAAAGGCTGGGCGACGGAAAGGGTGGCGGATTGAGACTCGTTATCGGTCTCAACGCTGTCGTTTCTCACTTCGCCTTTTTCAATTTGAGAGGTAATCGTGGCCTCGGGAAGACGAGTGGCCCTATAAGCGATTTTGTATGAATTGAGGGCGTTTTTAAAACCGTTATAGGCCAGGCGCGCTCTGTCGCTTTGGCGCAAAACCAGCTTGGAATAATCTTCTAATGTGAGAGAAATTTTTTGCTTTCCCGTCTCAGCATGGCCATCCTGAACAAAACCGGCCCCGCCGGCCAAAAAAATAAAGGCCATGAAAATGAATTTTTTCATTTAGAACTCGTTCCTTAAAAAGCTACCCGCTAAGATTAAGGCTCCCCATAAAATAATTGCCCAACTTAAAACTGTTTTTCTCTTAAGTCCTGTGGAAATCGACAAAAATT
Organism: Elusimicrobiota bacterium; assembly: GCA_022709485.1. Lineage (GTDB taxonomy): Bacteria > Elusimicrobiota > Elusimicrobia > F11 > F11 > JAKLIS01. Next base: position 537 of record JAKLIS010000484.1, read on the forward strand.
GAACGGCGAGCCCCATTCCCCAAATTTCAAATAAATCCAAATGCCGGAAGGCCGTTCCCAAACTGGCGGAGGATGCCTGCATGGGGAAAATAAGCAAAGGTCCCGCGGTAAAATCAAAGAATTTCCCCTGTCCAATAAGAACATAGAGGACTCCCAAAAGAGAAGAAAGCGCCCAAGGGCCAAAGGCTGTTCCCAAAGGCAAAAAGACCGATTTAAATGAGATGGATTTCTGTCCAAGCCCCAGCCACCAATGAATGGCCCACGCCAACCCTCCCCAAATTAAAAATACAGTTAAGGTGATGCCGATAGTAGACACAAAACCAACGCCGGCTGACTTGTCCTCCAATCCTTTTTGGAGTCCAAGACCCACTGAAAAAAAACAGGCCAATGTGGCCAACCATTTCACTTCCAAAGTGTTCTTCCAGTCCTTCCAAATAACGGAAGGCCTCACAAGAAGATTGAGTATCCGGATCCAAAAAGAGGGCTTTGTTGAGACGGAGTCCATAATTAATGATTCGGGATGAAGCTTCGCTGGAGCGGGATTTTCAAATATGGCCTTCAGAGAGGAGGAGTTATGTTCTGAAGAAGCCGAATTGTCATGGGGCG
>JAKLIS010000485.1 GCA_022709485.1 Elusimicrobiota bacterium
TCCTGGCCGGATGACGACCTCACCCTCCGGGGAAAGAAAATCCTTATCGATCCCGGCCACGCCGCGATAAATCCCGAGGGACAACCCATCAACTTAGGACAGAAGACCAAACGCGCGGAAAGGGAATATCAGATCAATATGGCGGTGGCCGAAAAATTAAATTTGGAATTACAGCGGCGCGGCGCGAAAGTTTTAATGACCCGCACCCAAGCTGATTACTGGCGAGAAGGAGTGTCCAGCCCCGAAGACAACAAAGCCCGCGCCTTTCTGGCCAACGATTGGGGCGCCGACATTTATCTCTGCCTCCATTCCGACTGGCATCCGAGAAAGAAATTTAAAGGCGTGACAACGTACTATTACAAAAATAAGTCCCGAAGGTTGGGGAATCTCATCCAGAAAAATCTTATTCAAACGCTGGGCGCCCATGACCGCGGATTGGTGAAAGACTCTTTCACGGTTCTTGAAACGGTATCTATGCCGGCGGTTTTAATAGAAATGGGATATTTGAGTCATGACGAGGAGTCCAAAAAATTGACAACAAATTCTTATCAGGAAAAAATTGCCAAAGCCATCACGCGCGCCGTGGCGAGTTACTTTTCAGAAGACTAAATTACCTTTCAATAAGCATCTTAACTGCCACAAAAAGAAGAAAAGCTCCATAAATTCGTTTTAGAAAGAGGGGCGCCATTGGTTGAACGAGCTTGGCGCCGAAATAGGTTCCAAAAAACATCGCGAACGCGATTATAAACGCGAACTTTAAGTTCATGTTCCCCGCTTTGTGGTATTCGATGACGCCCAATAACCCAACGGGTAACAGGAGCGCTCCCAACGACGTTCCAAAAGCCATTTTCAAATCCATCCCTTTAATAAAATAGAGGAATGGAACAATGATGAGTCCTCCACCCACCCCAAACAGCCCGGACATTATTCCCGCCGCCAATCCCGCCATTAACAAAAGAAAAATTTCCATTTAAGACTCCTTTAAATTTTCACTAGGTTCACGATTTTTTCTGCCGACAAGAGAGGTTCTTCGTCCAAATCCTCATACCCTTCCTTAAGGTTTTTAATCTTTGATTCTGTCGAAATAATAGACCTCAAAATCTCGCCCATGTTTTGGGAATTCAAATCTTTCTCTTCTT
>JAKLIS010000486.1 GCA_022709485.1 Elusimicrobiota bacterium
CACCGCGGCGTCCGGATTTTTTTGGGCGGCATCGATGCTTTTTTGGAAAGCGCGGCCTATCTCGGAGGCGACGGACTCTCCCAAGCTTTTTTTAACGACATCCAACCCCAATGGAATGGGCAGTTGCGTTTCATTCATCCATAATTGGCCCAAATCCAAGACTTTTTCAAATCCCAATTCTTCGAACAGGAGTTGGGCTTCGTGAATCAAGAGGCCAAAAGCCACTTTCCCTTGCGTGACGGCTTCCGGGATTTCATCGAACCGGTATTCAACGGGATCGTATTGAGGCGCTAAAATTTTAAGAAGAAGGGCGGCTGTTGTGTGCTTTCCGGGGATCGCGATGGTTTTTCCGGCGGGTTTCTCCCCCTTTTTTTGAACAATGAGGGGGCCGTAATTGCGGCCAACGCTGGCTCCGACAGGGAGAATCCAATATTTATCCTGCAGGGCGGGGTAAATGGCGGCGGAAATGGCTGTCATATCCAATTCTTCACCTAAAGCGCGGCAATTCAGTTTTTCAATGTCTTCAACGATATGATCGATCTCAAAGCCCGGGATGGAAATGCCGGACTCCGCGAACCCGAAAAACATAAACGCGTCGTCAGCGTCAGGCGTGTGCCCAATCGAAATCTTATTTTGAAGGGTGGGATCGGATGGGGTGGAGGTGGCCATTAATTGGATAGGACGTAATGGAGCAGGGTCCGAACCATGAACCCCGTGCCTCCAAAAGCCGATAAAGGCTTGGTTTGTTCGGCCCAGGCGGGGCCGGCGATATCCAGATGGGCCCAAGGTGTTTTGGCGTCCACAAATTCTTTAAGGAAAAGACCCCCGATGATCGTGCCGGCTTTCCCTGATTTCCCAATATTTTTAATGTCGGCCACTTGGCTTTCCATATGGGATTTGTAACTTTTCTCAAGGGGAAGTTCCCATAATTTTTCGCCGGACAATTGGGAGGCTTTTTTAAGCCCGTCCAATAAACCAGGATCTGTTCCCATCATGCCGGCAATATCCGGCCCTAAGGCCACAATGCAGGCGCCTGTGAGAGTCGCCAAATCGATAATTTCATCCAGTTTCTGGTCATTGGCATATCCGAGCGCGTCGGCCAAAATTAGGCGGCCTTCGGCATCGGT
>JAKLIS010000487.1 GCA_022709485.1 Elusimicrobiota bacterium
GAGGGGTTTTTCTTTTACCATATCCCAGTCTTGAAATAAATCATCGTTCTAAAAAACTTCCCAGGCGAAATGGCCGCCACTAGGTCATATTCTAGCTGGGTTTGTCTTAAGGCCGCATTAAGGGATTGTAAAACCTTTGTAAAAATAAAGTTTTTGAATTCGCATTGATAAATCAATTCGATTTTTAATTTCTTCGGGAATGACTTTTTCAAAGAGGAGGCAAAAAAGGCCCTTTTGGAGGGGTCCGAAAATGAAGGTTAGGCCATTTTTCGGGTATAGAGGGGCTCGCGGGCTTTTTCTTCGATGCCTTGGATCTGAACATCGACAAAGAAAGCTTGAATAAGGCTCACAGCGAGTTTGATTGAAAGCTGGTTTTGGAGGGCTTTGACGTCCCAATCCCGGTTGGAGAAGATTTGGAGGCTGGAAGGCGTATAAGAGGGCATGGTTTTTTGAAGAATATTTTCCAGAACTTGAACCAACTGAGAAAGTCCCTCCGGACCTTGGACAAGGCGAAGGGCGTCTTTATCCTCCAAAAAGTATATAAACCGGCCGGACCTGAGCCCGTCTTCTAAGATGCGGGCCAATGAGGAAGACCCATGCTCTTTTATTTCTCTCAGTTTAACGTCAAATTCCCGGCGGGGGCACAGCATCACCACGGGAAGCCGCGATGTTTTTAATATATCAGCCGCCACGCGAAGCCCGTCTGAACCAAATGTGATGGGATCAACGATAGCAAGCGGTTGATCCCCCACCTCAGACGGATTGAACGAAACCATCAGGGTTCCCGAATCAAACCAACACAAGGCGGGGTTTTCTAACGCGTCCGCCCACCGTCCCAACGCCGCCACATCCCGCAAAGGTGTGTCCCGGTTATTTAGGCGCCGTTTGAATGTTTTCCGGCTCACTTTTAGGCCTTTTTTCGCAGGAATGACGACCCCGCCCACTTTGTAGCTCAAAATCCGGTGGCCATTTAAACCGGGAAGAACCTTTTGAAGAGTGGGTTGGAGGCGGTCTCCTAACACAGTCGCCTCCATCCCATTAAGTTTCCCCAAAAAAGAAGAAACATAGGGTAAATTGGGAATATTGGATCCGTAAAGAGGAACAGCGGGAAAGGCCTTT
>JAKLIS010000488.1 GCA_022709485.1 Elusimicrobiota bacterium
CCATATTTAGTTTTCTCCCTGTTGAGTGGCTTCATTGGAAATTAAGCGCCACTATCTTTTTGCTACTTGTGCTCATCACCTTGAATTTGAGAGGAATAAAAGAATCGGTTTTGGTTCTCCTTCCTATATTTGCCACTTTTGTGGTCACCCATGTGGTTATCATTTTTTATGGAATTCTTTCTCACGGCTCCCATTTGGGCACCCTCGTCAATCAAGCCGTTTCTGAAACAAACCAAGGAATATCAGAACTGGGGTTAGTGGCCATGATTTTAATTTTCTTAAGGGCTTTTTCACTGGGAGGCGGCACCTTCACTGGGATTGAAGCCGTATGCAATGGACTACCTATCCTTAGAGAACCCCGGGTGGAGACAGGAAAAAGGACGATGATGTACATGGCATTTTCCTTGGCTTTTATGGCGGGAGGCCTTCTTCTAAACTATTCCTTAAACAATGTCACTCATGTAACCGGCCAAACCTTGAATGCCACACTTATCCATCGTCTAACCGATCCTTGGCCTATTGGACAGGCATTTTTCCTCATTTCTATGTTATCGGCTGGGGCCCTTCTCTTTGTGGGGGCCCAGGCAGGTTTTATTGATGGACCCCGCGTTATGTCCAACATGGCCATTGATAATTGGCTCCCTCGAAGGTTTAAAAATTTGAGTGACCGTTTGGTTATTAAAGACGGCATCTTTGTGGTTGGGCTGGCGGCATTGGCAACCATCCTTTATACAGGCGCCTCCGTCAGAATCCTGGTGGTCATGTACAGTATCAATGTGTTTATCGACTTTACACTTTCCCAATTTGCGATGGTCACTCATTGGATTCGATTTAAAGGAAACAAATGGATAAAAAAATTAACTCTTAGTCTTGTCGGTTGTCTTCTTACAGCGGGGATATTGGTCATTACGTCGGTCATTAAATTTAAAGAGGGGGGATGGATTTCCATCCTCATTACAATTGCTTTGATCGGATTTTGTTTTTGGGTTCGCCGTCATTATCAACAGACAGGAAAGGCGCTGCGGCGCTTGGATGAAATACTTTTAGGCCTTCCTATGCCGGAAAAGGTCGCCAAACCGAAGAAGCTTCCCAATGATCCCACCGGAATTTTG
>JAKLIS010000489.1 GCA_022709485.1 Elusimicrobiota bacterium
CCCCCATCCAAGCCCGCGCTGGCCACCGGTAGAACGCTTTTGGCTTCATCCTGCCCGGCGAAACCGATCCAAGTCAACAGGTAACCACAATCTTGAATGATGATATTGCAAACCTCGGACAGGTACTGCGTTTCATCGGTGGCGTGCATGAGGGCTTGGCTTGTGTGCCCCAGGGCGTTTAGCGCACGATTAAGCTTCAGAAGTTCTTCTTCTCTTTTTCGGCGATTCGTGATGTCTTCTTTAACCGCGATAAAATGAGTGATAGTCGACCCATCGGCTCTCACCGGCGTTATCGTCATTTCTTCGTTAAATAGAGAACCGTCTTTTCTTTTATTGACCAACTCGCCTTGCCACTTTTCACCGCTCAAAATGGTGTTCCATAAGTCATCAAAAAGGGCCTTTGGCGTTTCTTCGGATTTCAATAACCGGGTGTTGGCTCCCTCGAGTTCTTTTGAATCGTACCCGGTGAGTTGAGAGAAAGCGGGATTCACCCAAACAATATTCCCGTTGCGATCGGTAATGGCAATTCCGTTTCCGGCGGCCTCGAACGCTTTTGTCAGAAGCTTGACTGTCTCCTCCGCTTCCTTTCTATCTGAAATGTCTTCAAATTGGGTAAATACGCCGGAAGGAGTGTTTTCATCCGTGTGGAAAAAAGGAATGGAGCTGAGCTTGAGCCAACGATAACGACTTTCTTTTTGATTAAAAACCGCCAATATCTTATTTGAAACTTTCCGACCGGTGCGGAGAGATGTCATGGGAGGTGTTTCCAAAAAAGGAACAGGAATGCCGCTTTCGTTAATTATGGGGTGCTCAGAATATATTTCGGAAGTCTTCCCGAGCAGGTCTTCGGGGGCTTTGCCCAGTATTTGCTGGGCCGCGGGATTCACCGAGACGACTTTTCCTTCAGAATTCCGGTAGATGACCCCATGGGCCATTTGGTGGAACAAAAGCCGGTATTTTTCTTCCTCGGATCGAATCTTTCTTCCCAAGAGGAACCTTTCCTCGGCCAATTGAACAAATAAAGCGATTTTTCTGAAAAATTCTAATTCAGCTTCATTAAACTGGTCCCGGTTCCGAGACCCAAATGAGAGGGTTCCAATCAATT
>JAKLIS010000049.1 GCA_022709485.1 Elusimicrobiota bacterium
TTTATAACCGAAGGGAAGAGAAGGTTCCTTTCATATTCAAAAATAAGTCCCCATTAAATATGGATCGAGCCATTCCTTCAATGAATACATGAGGATGATATGAGTCGATTTGTCGCCCGCATCGCTTACGCCAATACGGAACCCTTTTTTTTTAATTGGCCTCTCCATGAATATCCCCTCGTTTCAGGTGTCCCGCGCGAGTTGGCGAAAACGGCGGGTTCACAAAATGACGACATTTTGGCGGGACCCCTTCCCATCGTTGAGATGTGGAAGATGGAAAGCCGCTTTGAACCGTTGGAAAATTGGTGCATCGCCGCTCGTGAATTTTGTCCCAGCGTGCTTCTGTTGTCACGCCGGCCGATCTCGGAATTGGACAATATCACCATCGGTGTCACTCTGGAATCTTCCACCTCGGTCGCCTTGTGTGAAGTGATTTTAAAGGAACGCTATGGGAATCGGATCACAATACGGCGCGGTCTCGAGCGAGATGATGAAGCGTGGCTTGTCATTGGCGACCAAGCTCTCCGTATTTTCGCCGGCCCTCGCCTCGGGGGGTGGGACTTCATCACTGATTTGACCAACGAATGGTGGGATTGGCAAAAATTGCCTTTTGTGTTTGCTCGTTGGGTCGTCAATAAAAACGCGCCGGGCGACGAACGCGCCCATTTAACCGGGATCGTGAGGAAATCTTTTAACTCCGGGATGGATTCCATTTATTCCATTTCCCTTTACCAATCCCATTTATTAAAGATCCCCGTTCAATTTATCTCGGAATATCTTCGCGGTTTAATCTATGAACTGGGCCCTCAAGAGGAAGCCGGCATTAAGAAATTCAGGTCCCTTGCGGAGAAGTTCCAATTCCCTTCACCTATTCTCAGTCAGGTTTAAGACCCCCCCTCAAATGATTACCTTGGATTCCGTTGAGAAAAAGATTTTGTCCGATGAGCGATTGTCGCATGTAGAAGGACTTTTTCTTCTTGAGAACGCTCCCCTTTTTTGGCTTGGCCAGCTGGCCATGGAGAAAAAAAATAAAAAATTCCCAAAGCGCGAAGTGAGCTTTGTCCTGGACACCAACCCCAACTACACCAATATTTGCGACACGGATTGCCACTTTTGCGCCTTTTTTAGGCGGCCCCAGGAGAAAGACGCCTACTCTCTTTCCGTGGATGAGGTCATGGAAAAAATTTCCACGGCGGTCAAAAACGGGGCCACCACAGTCCTCCTTCAAGGAGGCCACAATTTCGAGATTCCCTTTGATTATTACCTCAATCTGGTTAAACAGACCAAACTCCGTTTTCCAAGTCTCACGCCCCATTTTTTTTCCGCTTCTGAAATCCAAGCCATGGCTCGCGTTTCAGGGCTTGCCGTGGGCGGCGTCTTGGCCCAACTGTATCTAGCAGGTCAGCGGACGCTTCCTGGAGGGGGCGCAGAAATTTTGTCCGATCGGGTGAGAAAGAGCATTTCTCCCAAAAAAGGATCTTCTCAACAATGGCTTTCGGTGCATCAGGAAGCCCATCGGCAAGGGTTTTTATCCACGGCCACGATGATGTACGGCCACATAGAAGAGCCGGAAGACATCGTCCTTCATTTCGACAGCATCCGTTCTCTTCAAGACGAATCTTTATCCCGGAAAAATGGCGGAGGATTCACCGCTTTTATTCCTTGGAGTTTTAAACCGGACAATTCGGTATTGGGTCAAAAAATGCAAAAGGCGTCTCCAGATTTTCGGCCCGGACCTCTGGAATATTTTCGAATCTTAGCGGCGTCCCGCCTTTACCTTGATAACTTTGACCACATCCAGGCTTCATGGTTTTCGGAGGGAAAGAAGCCAGGCCAAATGGCTCTTAGGTTTGGTGCGGATGATTTTGGCGGAACCATTTTTGAAGAAAATGTTCACGCCGAGGCGGGGTTCGTCAATACGTCGAGTATCGAAGAGGTCGTCTCTCTTATTCACGAGGCAGGTTTTGACGCTGTCCAACGGACAACGGCCTATGAAAAAGTGCGTGTCATTCCCGCGTCACGATCCGTCATTCCCGCGAAAGCGGTCACCGTCATTCCCGCGAAAGCGGGAATCCAGTCCGTAAACCATTTTTCGACGGAAGGTTGAAAACCTGGATTCCCGCTTTCGCGGGAATGACGGTGACCGCTTTCGCGGGGGCGACGGGCCCAAGATCTTTCGCGGGAATGACGGATTTAATTTTTTTTCGTATCTCTCTTAACGATTCGATTTCTTTTGTTATCCACGAGAATTTTTTCTGAAGCCGATTCTTTTTCATTCTGAATTTCTATCACCTTAACCCAAAATCGACCATTTTCCTTTCCTTTCTTCTCCGGCCAAATTTGGACTTTTAATTGTCCTTCTCGATTTTGAACTTCTTGGATAAATTTGGCCACTTCTTTATTCTGACCGGCTATTTTCAGAGCTTTATCGGCGTCTTCTGTGGACACTTCCTCAGGAAGAGGCCCCGGAGTCTCTTTCCTTAAGCGGTGAGACCAAGCCTTTTTAATAAAATTTCCCATCTTATTGTCCCAATAAAAATCGAAGCCTTGATCGCAGCCAATGCAAAATGAGGTGGAGAAGGCTTGATCATTTGGGTCCCCCTGGCCGGTTGTGCCAGGGAGGTGAATAAAAATAGGGGTCCGGCTCAACTCCCAATGAAGCATTTGATATTCCCTCGCCTTCTTGGCCGGGCCCGCGACCAAAAGGAAATATTTTTTATCACCCTCTTGAAGCAGGTCATAGATCCCGGATATGGCAATTTCCTCTTTCCGATCCTTATTGAAGTCCCCCACAGGCGAAAGAAGCGCAAATGGAGTTTGAATATTCATGACGGCCAAGTCATCGGTGTTGAGGACGCGGGGATGGTTTTCCTGAGGAAGAAGCCAGGAGATTGCATCATAGGGATCGATGGCGGCCCATCCATTGGATAAAAAGGCGGAAAGAAAAAGGACCCATAAAATAAAAAACCTCGCCATAAGCGAGGCTATTTTAACCAATATATTTGACCGCTCGAATCGAAAGAAAATCTATGCGGCTTTTTTTAACCCAGTCAGTTCCAAGTGTTCAGGAAACCGGGGAGCCGGGTCGGTCGTCGGGAATTCTTCCTGCAACATTTTTAAATCATACCCGGGGAAAACAATTCCCAGCTGAGTCGCCAGAATTTTTAAATGTGTTTCATCAATATCGACAAGTTCCTGTTCCATAAAATTACCTCGCTCGCGTGTCATTTTTGAAAAACGACTGTTTCCAAGAAGAAGGTTCCCTTGAGATAGAAACCCCCTTCATGCCGGGAAACCAAAACATCAGGGGCAATGACGGAAATCTTAATGATATCTGACACCCCTGGTTTTTCTTGGGCGGCCCGCTTGGCTTCTTCTATACATTCCATCTTGATCATGCTCATGGCTTCCGCTCCCGAAGGGGCAGAAACCACCTCAGCCACGGGGCACCCCCATTCATAAGTGGCTGTCCTCGGGACCGCGGGGGTTGAAAATGAGAATGGGGTCTGTGGAATGGACTTTTTCATTTTTGTTGGGGCGATAGAAGCCCAGCTGGACAAAGGCAGCGTCATGAGGAAAACAATCCATAACTTTTTCATTCCAAATCTCCCTATTCACGGCTTGGCTTCAGACTTAGGCTACGGGAGATTGGTGACAGAAGGATGACAAGGAGGTGCGGTTTCTAAGAAAAAGGCGGAGAATTAAAAACGCTATTTTACGGCTTTAAAAAAGGTGGGACCCTTGCTTTTCGGGACCTGGCGGAAGATAAACGGTTGGGTTATCACCATCGTTTTCATGCTGTTTTCTGGAGGTGTTATTAACCTGTAATAGACCACTCGGGCGGGCTTGCCTTCCCATTGTGTGTTTTCAACCCGAGTGAATTCGACGGCGTACCCCCCCGTGGGCTGGGACCCCGGGCAGACAAAAAGGACGTCATGGGTCGTGAAATTGACCGTAGGAACTCCCGGTTTGGGGTCCATTCCCGCCACATGCCGGGCCCAAATCCGGGACCAACTTCGGGCGTTGGTGATGGCCTCGGCCATGGGTTCAAGGAAACCGCTTGAGGCTCCTGTTATTTCAGACCAACCGGGTTGGTGGCTTGAGACATTGGGTGCGGACCGAAGAGCCGCGGGAGCCGACGCGCCTGCTTTACCGGTCATTTGATGAATTGAGGGAGCTGCTGTCATCGGGCTTGATATTTCCCCTTTTTTCTCGACGGGGATGGGCGAGACCGATTTGGATTCGGCTTTTTGAATGTCGGCCTTAGGGGCGACCTTGGCGAAGGGAGCCATATCCATGGGAGGCATACTTTTCTCTTTTGGTTTCAGATTTTCAATCGGCGCGGGGGTCCCCAGCTTTTCCTTGAGTGTCGTCTCTGCCGCGATTTTCGTCTGGGTTAGGTCGTGAAATTCCTGCTCATTCATCATAACCTCGCGATCATCCGAGGCAGAACCGTTTTCATCAAGAGGGGCATGGCGGGCAACCGTTGAAACGGACAAGCCGTCTGATTTCAAATGTTGGGGAATGTTTTTAAAGAGAACAACCACCAAGACGGCGGTCGCGGCCAACGCCAGCCCTTTATAGGAGACAAACCATCCCCAAAAGGAGGAGGGCTCCAAGGTTCCCATCGGTTTTTGACTTTTCATTTCTTCTTTTAGGGCTTGGATAATTTTTTGATCCAAGCCTTTCGATGGCGTCATGAAAGGAAGGTCTTTCAATCTTTTTTCGTTTTCTTGAGTTTCTTTAAGAATGTTTCGGCAATGGTTGCAGAAAAACAGATGGGTCCGAACTTTTTCTGACATCTTCGGGTCCAGTTCGCCGTCAATAAATTCAGATATGAGGTGTAGAATATGCCCTTGGCTCATGATTGTTTGACTCCCAATACTTTAAAAATTTCCCGGAATCTTTCCCGCGCCCGTGAAAGGCGCGATTTAACGGTTCCAATATTGATATTCATGATGCCGGCGATTTCTTCATATGTTTTTTCATCCACATCTTTTAGAAGAATAATCACCTTCTCTTCTTCTTCCAACTTTTTGAGGGTCTGAATGATAAAAAAGTTACCTTCGTTTCTTTCCAGATTTTCTAATGGAGAGGGATCCGGGCTGGCGATGTCAATTTCCTTATCTTCGCCGTCTTTTCCCCCTTCAAAAATCGAAATGTGCATTTTGGAGAATCGTCTGGCCTGGCTTCGATTGCGGTTTTTCCAGGCATTAACCGCGATTCGATAAAGCCAGGTGGAAATCGTGGATTCTCCTCTAAACCGGGCCACCGACCGGATGGCATTGATAAAAGTTTCCTGGGAAAGATCTTCGGCTTTTTCGCGGTTCGCGGTCAATCGAAAACAGAGGTTGAAAATTCGAGGAAGATGATCCTGGACCATTTTTGCCACCGCGTTTTCATCGCCTTCCCGGATCTTGTAGATATCGTCTGCCGAATGTCCTTCTTTTTGCATTAAATTAGACACCTGTTCCTTTCAATTGTTCCGAATTAAATAGAACTTTTTCCATTCGAAGATCTTTGGGCAGGGAGAAATTGACGTTTTCCTCTCGAATGAACACCTCTTCTAAATCCGCCTTATAATGGTCCTGAAAAAAGGTCAACACGCCTTGAACCAGGTGTTCCGGGGCGGAGGCGCCTGCCGTTACTCCGATCTTAGAGGCCCCTCGGATCCAATCCCGCTCAATTTCCTCGGCTTTGTCGATTAGATAGGCTTTGACGCCCCTTTCCCGCGCCACCTCGCACAAGCGCCTGGAATTAGAACTGTTTTGAGATCCCACCACAATGAGAAGATCGATCTTATGGGTGTCGACCAAAACCTTTATCGCGTCTTGACGGTTTTGGGTGGCGTAACAAATATCATCCCGGTTCGGGGTTTGGGCGTTCTGAAACCGTTCCCGGATGGCGCCGAGAATGCTTTTGGTTTCATCCACACTGAGTGTGGTTTGAGTAAGAACCATAATCTTGGCTGAGGTCTTCAAGGGTAATCGCGCCACGTCCTCAACGGTTTCAACCAAATGGATCTTTCCCGGGGCCTCCCCCATCGTGCCGATGACCTCATCATGGTCCTTATGGCCGATGAGGATAATCTCAAACTTTTCATCCACATACCGGTGAACTTCATAATGGACCTTTGTCACGAGAGGGCAGGTGGCGTCAATGCTTTTAAATTGCCTTTCTTTGGCTTGATCCCTAACCAAAGGAGAAACACCGTGGGCTGAAAACACGACAATGGCGTCGGCGGGCGCTTCGTTCAATTCGTCGATAAAAATCACGCCTCTTTTCCGAAAGTCGTTGACAACAGCCTGGTTGTGAACGATTTCTTTGCGGACATAAATAGGTGCGCTGAATTTTTCGAGTGCGAGGTCCACGATTTCGATGGCTCTTCTGACACCCGCGCAAAAACCACGGGGCGAGACGGTTAGAACTTTCATGAAGGTCCTACTTTTAACTTTTGAAAAGTTGAAAAAATTGGTCTTGATAGTCTTCAAACAAACCATATTCTTTCAGTTTGCCGGCCAGGTGGGGCACAAAGGAGGAGTCCGCCTGGGCTTTCTGAATGAGAAAAATTATTTCTTTGCGGTGTTTTTTATCCGCTTCCTTGTCAGAATCAAAGTAACCTCTTTCTTTAAGCTCATGGAAGTTGGTTTGAAAAGAAGTCAATGTCTCTTCTACTATAAATTTCATCAAAGAGAGTTCCCACACTTTTTCAGAGCCGCGGATGAGGGCGTTTAAGAATTCGTCGTTCCGGTCGTGATCTTTGGCTAGATCAAGAACAACTTGGTCCGGCCGGCCCAACTCGATCTTGGATGACACCGGTTCATTTTTGAATTGATATTCAATTCCGCGAAGAGCTTCCCCATAATGCGTTGTGAGCCAATTCGCGTATTCCTTGGCTTCTTCCCCGAATCCCTGAAATCGCTCAAGTATATTTTTGGACGTGATAATTTGGGGCCGTTCCGCTTTGACAAGGCCTCGGCGCAGCCGGGATCGATCTGGGTATTCCGGGACATCGGTCACTAAGGTGTAGCTAATCTGGGACGACCCAAAAGTGGCCAACCGGTGGCGCGGTGGCCTCACCACTTGAATATCTTTAAAATACTTCATTATTTGGGCATGTTTTTTCATCAGGCTTATTTTACTTATTTCGCCCTGTCCGTGGGGCACCGCGTTTTAAGGCCTTCGGCCAAATCCTCGGCGGGGCTTGCATCCCCCGCATGCCGGAAGTTAAACTCCCCCTATGTTCGGCGTCATCATTCAAAAGGATCGAAATCTCGCTTTTATTTACCTCAGCGGCACACTCAGCCTTTTGTCCATTTGTCTTTTGGTTTGGGCGGGCCCTCCATATGTTTGGGGCGTGTCGGCGGGGGGACTCCTCCTTTCCCTCGGCGGGGCCCTTCTTTCCCGGATACGGCCAGACCGTTTTGCCAGTTCCGTCCTTCATTTGGTTTTTGGCGGGTCTCACGTTCTTTGGCTTCTGATTGCATGGGGGGTGTATTTCTCTTTTTTGACGCCTCTGTCCGAAGCCAATCAGAAAATTCCGCGCCTCAACCGGTTGTACACTGATCCGCGTGGCTTATTTGAAGTGAAGGGCCCGTGGGGTTGGGATTATGGAATGGTTCAGAATGCCGATCAAATAGGAGTGATTATGTCCCCCCCGGACCGGCGTTTTTATATCGGGGCCAATGAATTGCGCGTTTATGTGATGCGGCTCCCAAAGCGTCCCGATAATCCGGTGGAATTTCTTAAAAAATTTGAATTTTCTTTGTCTCAGGCCAGACGAGGCGGTAAACAAAAAAAACTTTTTCTCTCTAAATCCGAACCGGCCCAATTGCTGCGGGGAGGATACGCAGTTTGGTCGGAACTCACCGTCTCGCCTCAAGCGGCGTTTCAATGGATTTCGATGACCCAAACCACCTTAATCGGCATCAAGAATGGAGAGTTTGTTTGCACCATTTCGGCGGCGGGTCCCACGCCCCATTCCGGTTTATTTCGAGTGATGTGCCTGGGTTTGTTCGAAAAAATAAAAATAAATTCCGCCCTTTTCGAGAAAAATCTTCAAAATGATTTTTTTTAAGGTTACAATGATTCCGGTTTATGCGCGACGACGAATATTTTGAACCATTTTGGATCGGGTATGGCCGCCAGCTTCGAGAACTGAGCGTTATCCTCGGATTATTGGCCTTTCTCGGCCTCTATTATAAATTCCCCCCTTACA
>JAKLIS010000490.1 GCA_022709485.1 Elusimicrobiota bacterium
TTTTCTTTTTTCTTCGTTTCGCGGAACACGGGCGCCCAGCCATCCTTTGCCACTTGCGGCGCGCGGGTGAGGGCGAGCGCATCGGCCGCCACATCCTGCGTGATGGTCGAACCCGCGCCCACAATCGCGCCGTCGCCGATGGTGACGGGCGCGACGAGGGCGGTGTTGGAGCCGATGAAAGCGTCTTTGCCCACAACCGTCTTGTGTTTCAGGTATCCGTCGTAATTGCAGGTGATCGTGCCCGCGCCGATATTAACATTTTTCCCCACTTTTGCGTCGCCCAGGTAACTCAGGTGATTTGCTTTGGACCCGGGCCCCAAAACCGTCTTTTTAATTTCAGAAAAATTGCCCAAATGGGCGTGCGGCCCCACCACACAGTTGGGGCGAATTCTAGAGAAAGGGCCAATCTTGCACCCTTCTTTCACCCGGGAGGACTCTGCAAAAGTGGCTTGTAAAATCACATCGTTTTCAATTTCGCAATCCTTAATAAATGACCATGGCCCCAGCCGGCAGTGGGACCCCACCTTTGTGTTCCCTAGGATAAAGGTTTGGGGCCAAATGATCGTATCCGGACTTACCTTCACCTCATCGTCAATATAAGTGGTTTGGGGATCGACAATGGTAACCCCAGCCTCCATAAGCTTCCGGAGTTTTCGTTGCCGGAGGATGTCTTCGGCTTGGGCCAGATCTTTTCGGTTATTAATTCCGTAGGCTTCAACGGGTTCGAGGCATTTGGAGCCTCCCACCCGGCCTCCGGTCGCCCGAATGAGAGCTAAGGTATCGGTGAGATAAAATTCCTTTTTGGCGTTGTTATTTTTGAGTTTTCCCAAAACGGGAAGGAGAGCTTTGGCGTCGAAACAATAGGTGCCTGTGTTGATTTCTGAAATGGATTTTTCTTCATATGTGGCGTCGAGCTCCTCCACAATTTTCTTCACTTCTCCATCCATTCCTCGGACGATGCGACCGTATCCGAAGGGGGCAGGCACATCCGCGGTTAAAACAGTGGCGGCGTTATCTTCTTTTAAATGACTATTTATAACGCGATTTAAACTCTCTTTTTGAAGAAGCGGCATGTCGCCGCAGGTAACAAGAATAATACCCCGCT
>JAKLIS010000491.1 GCA_022709485.1 Elusimicrobiota bacterium
CTGGAGGACGATGGAACGGAAATGGAGTACCCTCGCGTGGTGATCATCAAGCAGGAGACCGCGGCTGCGAAGCCTGAAGTGCAACGCCGGCGCCCGAACACGGGCATCATCGTGCCCGGTGATCCCACCCCGGTGGTGGACCCGGTCCCCGCTCCAACATCCAGGAAATATTGGAACGCCTCCCGACTTTTCCGGTAACGGCGCAAAAGACAAGCAACCAGGTCAATTCGATTTTTATGCCACCAATAATACTGGGGAAGGTCTTCGAGATCTTTTTGGTGATCGCCCGGCAGATTAAACATTCGGATTTATTGTTTCAGAGGAAGCGACGAAATAGCGCGGCCGGCCTTTAACTTGTTCGAAAATCCGGCCGACATATTCCCCCAAAATGCCCAGGAACAAAAGCTGCACGCCGCCAAAAAAAGTCACCGCGCTTAAGATTGAACTCCATCCGGGAATCGCCAACGAAGTAAACAACCTCAAATATACAATCACCGTCACTCCCACGGCCCCAATGACGGTGATGAACATCCCAAAAATTGAGGCCAGACGGAGGGGAAGGACCGAAAAAGAAAAGAAGGCGTCCAAGGCCAATTTAAATAAGCCGCGAATTCCTACACGAGACCTTCCGGTTTTCCGGGCGAGCCTGGGGTGGACGAGAACCTCTGTTTTTAACCCAATGAGACCCACCACCCCGGGAAAATAAAAATGAGCTTCGCGGGTATAATTTTTTAATGACGCCACCGCCCGGCTGGAATAAAGGCCGAAGGTCCCAAAAGAAAATTTATCTTTGGTTAAAAATCGATAAAGCCGTCTAAAACCGTAAAACAAAACTCGGCTTATAAAACTGCCGTCCTGATGACCCCGGGCCACTCGGACTATATCGGCTTGGGACGTCTCTTGGGCTTTCAGAAGAGAAGGGATTAGGGCAGGGTTGTCTTGAAAATCAGCGTCCATCAGAATATTGATTGGGGAGGAGAAATTATCAATCAAACACTGAACGGCGTATGGATGCCCAAAGTTTCTCGCCAAATGGATGATGGTCGCTTTTTCAATTTTTTTTAGATGTAGTTTTTTAATTAATCTATTTGGTGTGTGTACAA
>JAKLIS010000492.1 GCA_022709485.1 Elusimicrobiota bacterium
AAGGCAGGGATATCAGCATTATTAATTTAATGCTGAACAATCTGGAAACCTCTTTTTCCACTGCGGAAAAAAGTTTAATGGACATTAAAACCCTGATTGAAAAATTAAATTCGGAAAATTCCTTTTCGTCGTCTTTATGAACCTGGCCATAGGTGATTCCCGGAGCCCATTCCACGTCATAGACGCTGTCTTTTCTCTGAGAATACATGGCCAGCCGTTCAAGCCCGTAAGTAATTTCAATTGAAATAGGATTTAAATTTTGGCCGCCAATCTGCTGGAAGTAGGTAAATTGGGTGATTTCCATTCCGTCTAGCCACACCTCCCATCCGAGTCCCCAAGCCCCGAGGGTGGGGGACTCCCAGTCATCTTCCACAAACCGGATATCGTGGCGGCGGGGATTGATCCCTATTTGGGTCAAGGAATCCAAATACATTTTTTGGATATCCGCGGGCGCCGGTTTGATGATGACTTGGTATTGGTAATAGCGCTGGAGCCGGTTTGGATTTTCTCCGTAGCGGCCGTCTGTGGGCCGGCGGGAAGGTTCAACATAAGCGACAGCCCATGGATCCGGCCCCAAACATTTCAGGAAGGTGGCCGGATTGAATGTCCCCGCCCCTTTTTCAAGGTCATAAGGTTGGAATATCAGACAGCCTTTTTTGGCCCAATATTTCTCGAGCGCAAAAATGATTTCCTGAAACGATTTGGGTTTGGTTCCGATCATGGTTTTTATTGATATTGAAGGAGATTATCTAATTCCTGGGTCTGGGTTAACAGGGATTTTTCAAAGAGGCTTGATTTCATTTCTTTGGGTAAATGGGACCCCAACTGCCTTTCTAAAAACAGCAAGACCCGGTCGAGCGGCATTGATGCCAGGGTGGGGTCCCATTTTGCCGCGGACATTCGATTATCTTCGAGAAATGATTTGAGTTTTTCTCTTTCCCCCGGTGGAATGAGAGCCGTTAATTCCCGCGTCATGTCTCCGTGTCCCAAGGTTTTTAAAAGATGGAAAAGAAACCACAATTTGGTGAGCCGGGGGGGCAACCGGTGTTGAATTCCGGACAAGCCCAGGCGCAAAATTTCAAAAATATCGGATGCCG
>JAKLIS010000493.1 GCA_022709485.1 Elusimicrobiota bacterium
GCATTCATTGGGTCATCTTAATCGTTATCGTTGTTTCTTTTATTCCGATTCTGAACGAGTGGTGGCAGGCGCATCGGGCTCGTTCCGGGAAGGAAACAAGCTAAGCAAAATTAAACCCAGGCCGACGGAAATTATATTGAGCCCAATATCTCTCGGGTCGTAATAACGGCCGGGAATGGTTTTTTGGATGAGTTCATCCACCGCGCCCGCGAGACTCCCCGTCACAAACGCCGCCAAAAAGATCCCCCAATTTTTCTTGATGTGAAGCTGAAAGGCTTTATAGAAAAAATATCCAACCAGGCCGTATTCAAAAAAATGGATCTTTTCCTCCGGAGACCGCAAATCTTTGGCGAGAAAATAGTACACGGAAAAAATCGCCGCCCATACTATTAATCGGCGAGCATCGGCCGCTTTTTTTCGAACCAAAAAAAGAAGAACTGCCCCTGCGATCGCGATGTAGCCCAAAAGGAGAGTGAGATTTAAAACCCCAAGATTTCGAAGCGGATTGATGAAGCTTCTGGCCGTGCCTAAAGTGGCATAAATAAATCCCACATAAACAAGCGCTACGCTCCAACGATTGATGACCTGAGTTCGATTTGACATTAAAACCTTTATTTCAGCGCTTCCGTTGTTTGCAGCAAGATTTTTTTATTGAGCGAAAAAACCATGTCGGACATGGTGTCCGTTTTATACAAGGGACCGCAGAAAAGTTTTGCCGCCTCTTCCAGGTCGGGGATAGGAAGGTTGAAATGATTTTCTCCGACGGAAATAACGCATGTCGGACGTTTCTTGAAAGAGGCGGAAAAAGATGAATGGACCGGACCCCCGTGATGAGGCCATAAAAGCCATTTAACATTTCTAAGCCAATCCGACTCGAGGAGGGCCAGCTCTTTCTGGCGGTCCGGGCCGATGTCTCCGCAAAGAAGCGCCTTCCATTTTTTTTGCTCGATGCCATAGACCAAAGAAGTTTCATTTAAATCTTCCGACTGGCGGTCCATTTTCAAAATCCGGATGGTGAGATCACGGGAGGGCCTTAAAACAAAGCCGTGGTCGATGGTTGAAATTTGGGTCCGGTAGAGGGGCTTTTCGGCGG
>JAKLIS010000494.1 GCA_022709485.1 Elusimicrobiota bacterium
AGAACTTTTGGGACCCCTTGAAAAATTTAAATCTTATACCGATTATGGAGCTCCAACATTTATCCAATTGGCGGCTGTGAAAGCCCTAGAAATGTGGCCGGATTTTCCAAAGGAACTCTCTTCCATATATCAGAAAAGGCGGGATTATCTTTGCGAAGGCCTCCAGGCGTTGGGTTGGAAATTCGTGAGGCCCAAAGCGGGAATGTATGTCTGGGCGGAAATTCCGGAAGCCTTCAAAGGAATTGGATCTCTGGCTTTTTGTGAAAAATTGCTTCTCGAGACCGGAATTACAATATCCCCGGGCGTCGGTTTTGGAGAAGCGGGGGAAGGGTTTGTTCGTTTTGCCCTCGTGACCCGCAACAGCCGGTTTTACGATCTGCTTCTTCGTCTAAAGAAATTTCAAGGCATAAAGGGTGTCAACATTCGCGAACCACAAGGGTGAGCGGCAAGCAATGGGTTGATTACTTGTTGCGGTCGGATTGGCATGTTTCGTTACCCCCGCGAAAGCATCATAAGGCGTCTTTCCCGCGAAAGCGGGAACCCAGGTTTTAGACATGATGTTTTAAAAGCAGGTTCACTACCTGGGTTCCCGCTTTCGCGGGAAAGACGAACGACCTCCGGGTATTAACGAAAGAAATTTGAAAATGACGACACACGCTGAGAAGGAATATTAAGGAATCAAAAATGAAATCACAAATCAATATCGGGCTCATCGGTTACGGAACCATCGGTTCCGGAACCATGCAACTCTTGAAACAACATAAAGAAGATGTGGAATCCCGCGTGGGAGCATCTGTTGAAGTCAGGTGGCTATGCGACCTTTTCCAAAAAAAATCGCCCTGGATCAACAAATCTGTTCTTCGAACTAAAAACTGGCAAGACGTGATCAACGATCCCCAAGTAGACCTGGTTATTGAATTGGTGGGAGGAGTCAATCCCGCTCGGCAAATTGTCACCAGCGCTTTGGAACGGGGAAAACACGTCATCACCGCCAACAAAGCCATCTTGTCCCAATATTGGGATGAGATTTTGGAAATCGCCTCCCGTCGAAAAAAGCTGGTTTATTTTGAAGCGACGGTGG
>JAKLIS010000495.1 GCA_022709485.1 Elusimicrobiota bacterium
TGTGGAAAGACGGCGGCGTGTCTCTGCCGGGGCGCGGCCGTTTCTCGTCGGGGAATTTTTTCAGCGGGGACGCCGCTTTTCAGTTTTCCGGCCGTTGGCCCGCGGGGAGCGTTTTCAAAAGTATTTTAAAGTCGAGGCCGGGAGACCAGTGTTCGATATAGAAGATATCAAGCTCAATCATTTCATCATAAGTTAATTCCGCTCGACCCGAAACCTGCCATAAACCCGTGATGCCGGGAAGAACATTGAGGCGTTTTTTGGCCCATTCATTATAGTTGGCCGCTTCCCAGAGGACTTGGGGCCGGGGACCGACCAAACTCATCTCCCCTTTGAGGACGTTCAATAATTGTGGAAGCTCATCCAGGCTTAGGCGCCTCAGGATGTTTCCGACAGAGGTGATCCGGGGATCATTTTTCATTTTAAATACGGGACCCGGGCGGTCGCTTTTTTTGACGAGGTCTTTTAACAAGGCGTCGGCATTTTGAACCATGGTTCTAAATTTCATGAATTGAAAAGTTCGTCCTTTGAACCCCATCCTTTTATGTTCATAAAATATCGGGCCCGTGGAAGTCAATTTGATGAGAAAGCCGATAATAAACAAAGGGAAAAACATAATTCCCAGGAATAATGTGGAAAGGGTCAGATCAATTAGACGTTTGGTTAAAAAGGCGGATCCATGAAGAGAAATGGATTTGATTTCAAAAGTGGGGATGCCGAGGGAATCGTCAATCACCACTTCCCCCATTCGAACCTCAAGAATATTGGGCAAGAGACGGAAAGAAATTCCTTTTCTTTCACAAAATTCGGCGATTTGAACCGCTTCCAGGTGTTTAACTTCGGGATTGGCCAGAAGAACCTCGTCAATGCGGGAGCGGGAGATGGTTCTTTCTATGGCTTCGGGATTTTTGGCCAGACTGTGCACGACGGCGCGGTCCCCTTGCCGCTCAAGAATTTTTCGTAAAACAACGGATAAATATCCTTTGCCAATAATCAGAACACGGATATGCTTTTTCTGCCGTTTCACCCAAAATAGATATAGGGTTTTTATCCACTC
>JAKLIS010000496.1 GCA_022709485.1 Elusimicrobiota bacterium
TATTTTCGATAAATATCAAAATTGATTGGATCAAAAGCCCCTTCCAAGGCCACCAAGTCTGCCGCGTTTTTCTCGAACAGAAGATCCGTCATTTTCTTTATGTGAACTTGAGCTTCCTCATTCATATGAACGTCTTGTATATGGATAACGAATTTCTTGGGGACTTTGTGGGAGGGACCATAAACCCTTTGAATGGAACCCCACTCGCCGGGAAATTCCGATAAAAGCGTCGCCATGGTGGGAGAATTCAATTTTTTTAGGACCGTGTGTCTTTTTGATGAGGCAGCTGGGGCAGGCGCCGGAGAAGATAAATTCTGTAGCAACGGCGCCTTGGGAAGGGAGGCCCATTGGACAGTTTTCCGTCTTTCAGACCAAAAGTTCGTTTCGGCCGAGTAGGCGCAAATGACATTGGTCGTCAATATGACCAAAGACAGAAAAAGACCGATGATTTTAGATATTTTCAAAGGAATTCAGAATTTTGAAGGACGAGATGGGATATGCATTTAGGTAAGGATAATTGTTCGAGATTAAGATATCCTTAAAAATTCGTAAATGAATCGTAAATTATGATTAAAAATAGAGAAAATTTGAACATTCTGATGAAAAAGGCTTTAAAAATAGCTGCCAAAGCGATTCGCCGGGGGGAGATTCCGGTGGGTTCCCTTCTTCTAAAGGATGGAAAAATACTCGCGAAAAGCCATAACTTAACCCGCATTCGACGGGATCCCACGGCTCATGCCGAAATGGAGGTCATAAGAAAAGCAGCAGGAATTATTAAAAATGAAAGACTCTCAAATACGACTCTTTTGGTCACTTTGGAACCATGCGCCATGTGCGCGGGAGCTATCGTCCAGGCACGGATTTCAACGGTCGTATACGGCGCAAAAGACCCCAAAGCAGGGGCGTGCGGATCCGTTTTCCGGATTTTGCCGAACAAAAAATTGAACCATCGACCGAAGGTTGTTGGGGGTGTATTAGCCAAAGAGTGCGGTGAAATATTGACACGCTTTTTCCGACGGAGGAGAAAGAGGTAAAATATTTG
>JAKLIS010000497.1 GCA_022709485.1 Elusimicrobiota bacterium
CCCCGGCGACGATCCCAAAACCCTCGATTGGAAAGCCTTTGGCCGAACGGACAAGCTGGTGGTCAAGCAGTATGAAGAAGAAACAAATGTGGCCGGATGGGTCATCGTTGACGATTCCAGTTCAATGGAATTTTCTCAAGGCAGCCGGCCGCCTAAGATGGAATACGCAAAAACAATGGCGGCGGCTTTGGGATATTTGCTTAAGTTTCAAAATGACGCCGTGGGGCTTTCCGCCGGCGACTATTTACTTCCGCCTGGGAGTCAGCGGGGTCACTTGGAACAATATGTCAAAGGATTGGATTCTCTTAAGGCCGAAGGCGTTTGGGATCTCAGAAAACAAATTGAAAAAATAAATTTATCACTTAAGAAAAAAACTTTTGTTTTTATCTTTTCGGACCTGATGGGAGATGACGACGGAATAATTCAGGCCGTTCGTCTCCTTTCTTCCCGGAAAAACGAAGTTTTTGTTTTTCAAATTTTGGACCCAGCGGAATTAAACCTCCCGTTCGAAGGGGGATGTCTTTTTGAAGATTTAGAAACGCATGAAAAAATCAAAACAGAGCCCGATATCATTCGGCTCCGATATCAAGAAGTCGCTCGGAAACATATTGAAGGATACGCCAACGTATTTAGACGGCAGGGGATCGATTTTGTCTCCCTAAGAACCGACACCCCGTTCGAAAGAGGCCTCGGGACATTTCTTTCAAAGCGGAGTTTTCATAAATGAGTTTCTTAAATCCGAGCGTATTATTTGCGCTGCCCCTCATTGTCATCCCTCTTATTCTTCATCTCATTCATCAGAAACCTTTTAAACCCGTTCCATTTAGCCATAACAAGTGGTTGCAAGAGGCTCATCAGATGTTGATGCCGCGAAAAAAGTTAAAAGATTTAATTATTCTCATCCTTCGGACCGCCTTGATCTTATTTTTAATTTTGTTTTTTTCCCGACCGGTATTTCATAAAGGGAAAATTCATTCAAGCCCGACTGAAACGGAATGTTTCGTTATCCTTTTTGATGTTTCGGCATCAATGGGAGGAATA
>JAKLIS010000498.1 GCA_022709485.1 Elusimicrobiota bacterium
GTTTACACACCCGATCCCATCGTAAGAAACACCCTTCGCTCGACGAGGTCCCATACCACCTTGGAGGTTGACGGAGAAGAACAAAACAGAATTATTCCATCACAGTTGTTTTCAATCGGCGATGACGCCAAAGTGGAAGTGATTGGGTTCGATGCGAATCGGCTCATTTCTGCCATTCATACCGGTTACAAGCGATTAGGGTCTGAGATTATTCATTCTCGGACCATCCAAAGGAAAGATAGTCCCCTTTCTTATATCATCACCGACCGCGTTGAAGGCCGCGGTTCTCATGTTTTGGAGTGGCATTTTGTTTTGGGACCTGACATCCAAATACGTCAAAACGGGCCTCATATCGAACTAAGAGCCAATCAAAGCGGCATTATTTTTAAACCCCCTTTTGGAAAAGAGAAATGGTCGGTAGATTCCCAGCTCTATTCACCGGCATACGGGGTACTCAAGCCAACCAACGCCATTAGAATTAAATCGACGGAAAATTTGCCGTTTCAAGCCGTTTTCGAGGTGGAAATCCGATGAATTCCGCCAAAATAAATTTCACCAAGCTGTCTGTGGTCATCCCCATTTTTAATGAGGTCAAAACCTTCCGTCAGGTTTTGGAAAAGGTTCGGGCCGTTCCGATCCCCAAGGAAATAATTATCGTCGACGATTTTTCGTCGGACGGGACCCGGGACATGTTAAAGACCATTCAAGCGGAAGGAGACCCTTCAGTAAAAATATTTTTTCAAGAAAAAAACCAGGGAAAAGGCCGGGCGCTGCGGGAAGGATTTAAAAAAGTGACGGGGGAAATCGTCATTATTCAGGACGCCGATTTGGAATATGACCCCAACGATTATCCCGCCCTCACCCAGCCCATTCTGGAGGGCCGCGTGGAGGTGGTTTATGGGTCCCGCTATAAGGGGAAAAACTTTAATCCCTATAAATTCTTTCACACCCTGGTCAATAAATTCTTGACCGGCTTTTCCAACCTTTTTACTGGGCAGAATCTCACCGACATGGAAACCTGTTAT
>JAKLIS010000499.1 GCA_022709485.1 Elusimicrobiota bacterium
CCGCAATGGAACCGGAAATTGTGGATTTGGGCCGGATGCTAAATTCGATGGGCGCCAACGTCACTGGATTGGGAACGGCAAAAATAAAGATCTTGGGGGTCTCCAAACTTGGGGGAGCCCATCATACGGTGATTCCCGATAGAATTGAAGCCGGGACCTTTCTGATGGCCGCCGCCATCACCAAAGGGAATATTAGAATCCACAATATGGACACCTCTCACTTGGAGAGCGTCATAGTCGAATTGAGAAAAGCGGGACTTGAAATTAAAAATGAAGGGGAATGTGTTCGGGCGAAATGGGTGCGTCCTTTACGTCCCGCTGATATTTCGACCCGGGTGTTTCCGGGATTTCCGACGGATTTACAAGCGCAATGGATAGCTTTAATGGCTTTGATAGACGGTAAAACCATGGTTAAAGAAACCGTTTTTGAAAATCGTTTTCTTCATGTTCAAGAGCTACTCAGAATGGGTGCTCATATTACATTGAACGGGCAAAAGGCGATCATTCAGGGTGTTAAAAAACTTTCGGGCTGTCCGGTCATGGTCTCGGATTTGCGGGCCGGAGCCGCCTTGGTGCTGGCGGGATTGGCCGCTCAGGGGAAGACAATTGTTCTTCGGATTTATCATTTGGATAGAGGATATGAGAAACTTGAGCAAAAATTACGAAAGATCGGCGCGCGAATTAAACGATTAAATCCCAAAACAAAGAAAAAATGAATAACGCAAATAAAAACATCGCAGGGGCGGTTTCGGCCATTATTTCACAGGTTCGGAGTAAGGGCGACGCCGCCGTAGTGAGCCTTTCCAAAAAGTTCGATAAGGTCGCTCTTAAAGCCGGTGCGTTTTCTATCCCAAAAACAAAATGGAAAGCCGCCTTGGAAAAAATTGAGCCAACTTTGCGCGCGGCAATGATGGAATGCGCCGCTCGGATAAAAGATTTTCACATTGAAGAAAAGAAAAGGACGATTTCTTCCTGGCAAGTCAAGAAAGGAGGGGTACGGGTCGGTCAAATTGTGAGGAGCGT